>CBFIFZ010000017.1:0-23949 GCA_965661995.1 Roseicyclus sp. | reverse complement strand
CCACGCGGTCGAGACGACCTATACCTTCCTCGAGGCCGACACCGAGGAAGGCCGCCTCATCGACACCGCCGAATGGGCCTTCGACGCCGAGTACCAGCTGAACGATGGCTGGATGGCGGCGGCCGACTGGCGCTACGATGCGGCCGAGGACAACATGACGCGCGCCGGGCTGGGCCTCTCCTACACCAATGAATGCGTCAACATGGAGTTTTCCGTCTCGCGCCGCTTCACCACATCCACTACGCTGGACCCGGCCACCGAGTTCGGGCTGACCGTCGCGCTGAACGGGTTCGGCGCACAGCGGTCGGGGCGCAGTCACGCGCGCAGTTGCCTTCGCTAGCTGGGCGGTCCACAAAGAGGGGCGCGGAGCCATTGAGTTCAAGACCAGAGCAGACCGGACGAAAGACGCGATGATCCACCAGATGATGACCCCGATCCGCCGCCTCGCACAGGCAGCAGCCCTCGCGGCAACGGCCTTGGCGCTGCCCTTCGTCGCGGTGCCCGCGCCGGTGGCGGCGCAATCGCCCTTCTCGGCCGCGGCGCGTGTCAACGACAGCATCGTGACCTGGTTCGAGGTCGAGCAACGCGCCCTCTTCATGGAAATCGTCCGCACCCCCGGCGACCTGCGCGAGCAGGCGCTCGAGGCGCTGGTGAACGAACGTCTCCAGGTCCAGGAGGCGCGCCGCATGGGCGTGGCCGCCACCCCCGACGAGATCGAGACCGGCGTGGCCGAGTTCGCCGCGCGCGCAGACCTCGGCCCCGAGCAGTTCCTGCGCAACATCGGCGAGGAGGGCGTGGCGCCCGAAACCTTCCGCGACTTCGTCGCCAACGGCATCTCCTGGCGCAACGTGGTGCAATCCCGCTTCGGCGCGCGTGTCCGCGCAAGCCTGACCGAGGCCGAGATCGACGAGGCGCTGAACTTCGCCCCGCGCCTAGACGGGGCGCGTATCCTGCTGGCCGAGCTCGTGGTGCCCGTGACCCCCGAAAACGAAGAGACGCTGCGCGCCGACCTCACCCGGCTCATGGGCGATCTGAACTTCGACACCGACACGTTTTCCGAAGCCGCCCGCCGCTTCTCGGCTGCGCCCACGCGCGACGAGGGCGGCCTGACCGGCTGGCGCCCGCTGAACGCGGTGCCCGCGCCCCTGCGCGAGGACATGATCCTGCTGCGCACGGGCGAAACCTACGGCCCGGTCTCGCTCGGGCCCGCCATCGCCATCTTCCAGATGCGCGGCCTGTCCGAAGGGGGCTTCCAGGGGCCGACCGTCACCTCGGTCGATTACGCCACCATCCCGCTTCCCCCCCTCTCGACCGAAGAGGGCGCCAACGCAGCCGGTGCGCTGCGCGCCGATATCGACGTCTGCGACGACCTCTACGGCCTGCGCCCCGGCGCCTTCGAGCGCCACGAGGAGGCGCTCGGCGCCATCCCGCGCGACATCGCCATGGCGCTGTCCACGCTGGACGCGGGCGAGATGAGTTTCGCCGTCAGCCGCAACTCCGGCGCCACGACGCTCGCCGTGATGCTCTGCGCGCGCAACGTCGAAGAGCCCGAGGCAGGCCGCGAGGCCGTGCGCCAGCAGCTCTTCTCGCAGCGGCTCGACGGCTTTGCCCGTGGCCTTCTGGAAGAGCTGCGCGCCGACGCGATCATCTCCTACGAATGACCGCAACGGCCCCCGTCGCGGTCTCCATCGGCGAACCGGCGGGCGTCGGACCCGAGCTGGCCGTCAAGGCCTGGCAGCGGCTCGGCAGCCGCCTGCCCTTCTTCGTCATCGCCGATCCCGACCACCTGTCCGGGCTGGGCATCCGGCCCGTGCCGATCGCGCGCGCCGCCGACACCGCCCATGCCGCGCTCAGCGGCCTGCCCGTCCTGCCCCACGCCTTCGCGGGGCCCGCGACCCCCGGCCAACCCGCGCCCGAGAACGCCACCGGCGTCATCTCGGCCATCGCCCGGGGCGTCGAGCTGGTGGCCCGCGGCGAGGCCTCGGCGCTCACCACCCTGCCCATCCACAAGAAGGCGCTGATCGACGGCGCGGGCTTCGCCTATCCTGGCCATACCGAGTATCTCGCCCATCTCGCGGGCGTGGACCGCGTGGTCATGATGCTCGCCTGTCCCGAGTTGCGCGTCGTCCCCACCACGATCCACATCCCGCTCAAGGACGTGCCCGAGGCCCTGACCGCGCGGCTCCTGACCGACACGATCCGCATCACCGACGCGGCCCTGCGCCGCGATTTCGGCATCGAAAGCCCGCGCATCGCGATCGCGGGCCTGAACCCCCACGCGGGCGAAGGCGGCGCCATGGGCCGCGAAGAGATCGAGCTGATCGCCCCCGTGATCGAGGCGCTCCGGGCCGAGGGCTTCGCCCTCACCGGCCCGCATTCCGCCGACACGATGTTCCACGCCGCCGCCCGCGCCCGCTATGACGCGGCCATCGCGATGTATCACGACCAGGCGCTCATTCCGATCAAGACGGTGGATTTCGCAGGCGGCGTGAACGTCACGCTGGGCCTGCCCTTCATCCGCACCTCACCGGATCACGGCACCGCCTTCGACATCGCGGGCTCGGGCCGCGCCGATCCCACGAGTTTCATCGCGGCGCTGGAAATGGCGCGCGACATGGCGCGGAACCGCGCGGCCGCGGGCTGAGCCCGAACGGCTTGCGCGCCTCTCAGACCGGCATGTCGTTGAACAGGTCGTCCTCGTCGCCGTCCGACGGCACGCGATCAACGGGCGTCCGCGGCTTCAGCGGCGTGGCCGCCTCGTCGCGCTCGACCTCGGTCTTGTCGCGTGCCTTGTCCTGGCGCCGCAACTCGGTATGAGCACCTGGCGTCTTGGCTTTCGCAGCACTCTTGTCGGTCATGTCCTTGGCTCCCTCTTTTCTGTGAGTGTCGGGGCCCGCGCGCTCAGCGCAACCGCGCCCAGGGCGAGGCGCCGTCGCCAGCCGCCACATGCATGCGACGCGTGTCGGCCTCGTCGAGGTCCCGGTCGCGCTGCTGCTCGGCCCTTCGGGCCCGCATCTCGGCGATCAAAAGGCGCGAGTCCCGCGCCTCGCATTGCGCGTTCAACGCCCGGGCCACCGCCTGCCCCGCTCTTGGCGATACGAGGATCGCCTCGATCAAACGGGTGATATCTTTGTCACGACACGACTGGGACACGGGGCACACCTCCTTTCACGAAGGCTTACGGATCAATCTACCGGGCGCATTTCCGGCAGAACGGCGTGAAGGGCAGGAGGTCGAGACGCTCGTCCGAGATCGTGTCGCCGCACGTCACGCATTCACCATACGTGCCTGCATCCATACGCGCCAGAGCCGCGCGGATCTGCGCCATCTCGGCCTGGCCGCTCTGGCCCAGGCGCTCCAGCGTCTCGTCGCCCTCGCGCTCGGTCGCCAGTTCTTCCCAGTCCTTCGACTGGTGGCTGTCCAGTTCGGCGTCAAGCTCGCGGAGCCGCGCGTCGAGAAATTCAAGACGCTCTTCGAGCTGGGCACGGCGCATGGCAAGGTCGGGCATGTCGGTCTCCTCTTCCCGGACGGCACGGGCAAACCGCAGCGTCTGACCAGATTCGTAGACGCCATGGCCGAGGCCGACCTTGATGTGTGTCAACGCCACCTTTCCCTTGCCCGCCGCTTGCGGCATGGTGCGGCGCAACGCCGCCAGAAGGAGCCCGAAGAATGGACCTGCGCCAGATCACCGACACCTACGCCGTCGCCCCCCAGATCGAGCCGGGCGACATGGCCGCCCTCGCTGAACAGGGCGTCACCACCGTGATCTGCAACCGCCCCGACGGCGAGAACCCGCCCCCGCTGCAGGCCGCCGCGATGCAGGCCGCCGCCGAGGCCGCGGGCCTCAGTTTCGTCTACAACCCCGTGATCGGCGGCCAGCTCACCCTCGACAATGTCGAGGAACAGTCCGACGCGATCGACGGCGCCGAAGGCGCGGTGCTGGCCTATTGCGCCTCGGGCAACCGCTCCACCATCGTCTGGGCGCTCGGACAGGCGGGCCAACGCCCCACCGACGAGATCATCACCCTGGGCGAGAAATGGGGCTACCAGCTGGAATGGCTGCGCCCCCAGATCGAGGCGCTGGCCGCGCAGAAGGGGTGACGCGGGTGCGCATGTGAGCCGCCTTTCCCCCACCGCGCAGGGCATCGTGATGATGCTCGGCGCGATCTTCCTCTTCTCCATGATGGATGCCACGGCCAAGATGCTGATGGCGCGCTACGAGCCGATGCAGGTCGTCTGGGCGCGCTACGCGGGCATGATGCTGGTGGTGTCGGTCATCCTTGCACCCCGCCTCGGCCCGCTGCTCAGAACGCGGCGGCTGGGGCTGCAACTGCTGCGCTCGGCCTTTCTCTTCGCGGCGACCTTCTCCTTCTTCACCGCGATCTCGCGGATGGAGATCGCCGCCGCCACCGCCGTCATGCAGGTCCACCCGGTGCTTCTGACGCTCGGCGCGGCGCTTCTGCTGCGCGAGCCGCTGGGGCCGCGCCGCATCGCGGGCATTGCCGCAGCACTCACCGGCGCGCTCATCGTGATCCGGCCCGGCTCCGACCTTTTCACGATCACCGCGCTCCTGCCGCTTCTGGGCGGCGTCTTCTACGCCTCCTACGCGCTGACCACACGGTTCCTGGGCCGCGACGAGCCGATCCTGACCTCGTTCCTCTACACCGCGATCATCGGCACCATCGTGGCCAGCGCGCTCGCCGTGCCGGTCTGGACCACGCCCAGCCTCCCCGACGCCGCGATCTTCCTCGCGCTCGGCGCCGTGGGGGCCGCGGGGCAGTTCCTGCTGATCCGCTCGCTGACCGTCGCCGAGGCCGGCGCAGTCGCCCCCTTCGGCTACGCGGGCGTCGTCTTCGCCACGCTCTGGGGGCTTCTCGCCTTCGGCGAAGTCCCCGATCTCTGGACGCTTTTCGGCGCGCTTGTGATCATTGGGGCCGGGGTTTATGTCTGGCACCGTGAAACCCGCCTGCGGGCCGCGGCGGCACGTTGATCGCCGCGCAGAGTGTAGTACCAACCCGGGGGAGGAGATGGCGCAAGCCCGCACCGCATGGCTGGACTGGACGGTCGACCGGACCGTTCGGGCGCTGCTGTGGAGCGCGAAGCGCCTGCCCTACGAACGGCGCCTATCGCTCATGGGCGTCATCATGCGCGGCCTCGGCGCGGTCAACGGCTACCGCGCCCGCGCCGAAAAGCACCTCGCGCTCATCTTTCCCGACATGGCCCCCGCGCGCAGCCGCGAGATCGCGCGCGCCGTGCTCGACAATTTCGGGCGCACCGCCATCGAGAACTACTCCCCCGACGAGCAGCTCGCCCGCGCCGCCGCCTGGCAGCCCCACGGCCCCGGCTTCGCCGCCTGCGAAGAGGCCCGCGCGGCACGCCGCCCGATCCTCTTCGTCTCGGGCCATTTCGGCAATCACCAGGCGATCCGCGCCGCGCTGAACCTGCGCGGCTACGATGTCGGCGGGCTCTGGCGCCCGTTCAACAACCCCTATTCCAACGATCACTACGCCGCCTCGATCGAGGGCGTGGGCGGCACCGCCTTCGCCCGCGACCGGCGCGGCCTTGCGGCTTTCGTCAAGAACCTGCGCGACGGCGGGCAGGGCGCGCTCCTGATCGACCAGTATTTCAGCGACGGCGCCGAGCTCGACTTTCTCGGCCAACCCGCGCGCACCGCGCTTTCGGCGGCGGAAATGGCGTTGAAATACGATGCGCTTCTCGTGCCGGTCTACGGCGAGCGCCTGCAGAACGGGATCGACTTCGACATCCTTGTCGAGGC
This sequence comes from Roseicyclus sp., assembly GCA_965661995.1. GTDB lineage: Bacteria > Pseudomonadota > Alphaproteobacteria > Rhodobacterales > Rhodobacteraceae > Roseicyclus. The sequence continues at coordinate 18,173 of CBFIFZ010000017.1, read as the reverse complement.
CCCCCTGCCCCACACCGACCCCGAGACGATGACGCAGGCCCTCAACGACAGCCTCGCCGCGCGGGTCCGGGCCCGGCCCGAACAGTGGCTCTGGGTGCATCGCCGCTGGAAATCCACCGAGAAAAAGCGACGTCGCCGCGACTGAGCCGACCGCTGGCCGCCCGCGCTCAGCGATCCCCGATGCGGGCCGCGCCCAGGATGGCGCCGGGGCCGACCTCCTGCACGATCACCACATGCGGGCTGTCCGAGGTCGGCACGAGGGCGAAGCTGTAAGGCGCCGCCCCGTTCCATTCGCCCACCACCTGCCACGAGGTGACGACGTTGTAATGCTCACCCACCGAGCCCGCGCGCTCGCCGCGCTCGATCGGCACCTCGGCATGCGGCGTGAAGCTGACGACCTGCACCATCATCGCGGGGCGCGGGGGCGGCATATGCGCCACCGCCTCGACCCGGTATTCCCCGCCGCGCGGCTCGACGCTGAGGGTCACCGGATCGGCCGCGGCGCGATGCGCCTGGATCAGGTCGGCCACCGCCATGGGCCGCACGCCCACGATCCGCTCCTGCCCACCCACGATCATCTGCGGTGTGTAGACCACCGTCGATCCCGCCGCATGGCCATAGGCATGCTGGCGCTGGGTGAACTCGGGCGTCGCAAAGACATCCTCCCAGCCGATGTAATCCCAGTAGTCGACATGCAGCGCCAGCGCGATCACGTCGTCGCGCATCGACAGCTCGCCCAGCAGCGCATCGGCCGGCGGACAGGCCGCACACCCCTGCGAGGTGAACAGCTCGACCACCACCGGTCCATGCGCCTCGTCAGCCGCCGCTCCGCTCGCCATGAGCGCCCAAAGAAACGCGCCCCCAACTCGTGCCAGTCTGCTCGACATTGTCATGTCCGTCCTATCGTCCCCATGCCCGGCATACCTAGGCCGTCCCTGCCCCGTTCGCCAATCAAGCCTTTGCGAGAGTGCGTTACAGCCATCGCCGCGTGTGTTCCAGGTACCGCTCCGCCTCCGCGCCGAAGGCACGGCGCAGCGCCGCCTCCTCGGGCAGGATGAAGCGCCGCTCGAGGATCACCGCGAAGGCCACGGGCAACGCCACGCCGCTCAGCGCGCCATGCCACATCACCGCCCCCACCAGGATCGCCAGCATGCCCAGGTAGATCGGGTTCCGGCTCAGCCGGTAGGGCCCCTCGACGATCAAGGTGCCCGGCTCGTGATGCGGCTCGATCGTGGTCTTCTTGCGCCAGAACCACCACGCCGCCCAGAAAATCACGACGACCCCGGCCAGCGCCAGCACAAGGCCCACCCCCTGCCAGAGCGGCCCGAACAGCCGCACCAGCGGCAGCCAGCCCGCAAGGAACCACGCCAGCACCAGCCCCAGCAGCAGCCAGACCGGCGGCAGGTCCGGAAAACCCTTCAACACAAGGCACCTCCATCGCGCGTCCCAGCTGTCGCGCCACGCTAGTCCCACGCTGCCGCCACGGCAACCGCGACCGGCTTGCCGCCCGGTGCGCCTGCGTGCTAGCCCCACCCCACGCGCAGGAACAGGATCGGACAGGCGGCCCATGCCGGTGGACCCACAGCACGACGCGGCGCCGCACGCCCTTCCCACGCGCCACAGCGGCATCCGCGCGACGCCGCCGAAGACACCCGAGGACTTTCCCCCGTTCCGGCGCTTCTGGCGCTACTGGATGCGCGATCACGCAAGCGTCCGCGTCGTCCTGCCCAACACCTACCGCGTCGATGACGACCTCTGGCGCGGCGGGCATCCGGGCCGGGGCCAGCTCAAGCGCCTCAAGGCGCGCGGCATCAGGACCATCCTCAACCTGCGCGGCGGCGGCGACACCGTCGCCAACGCGACCGAGCGCGCGCTGTGCGCCGAGCTTGGCCTGCCGATCCTCTACCTCGAGATGCGCGCCTCCGCCCTGCCCAAGCGCGAGGTGCTGCAGGACCTGCTCACGCTCCTGCGCGAGGCCCCGAAACCCCTGTTCCTGCACTGCAAATCTGGCGCCGACCGCACCGCGCTCGCGGTCACGCTCTACCTGCACGTGATCCGCGGCCTGCCGCTGTCCAAGGCGCGCCGCGCCTTCAGCTGGCGCTACGGCCATATCCGCTGGGGCAAGGCGCGAGCGCTGCACCAGTTCCTCGACGCCTATGCCGCGGCCCATGACGCGACCGGCATCGGCTTCGAGGACTGGCTCGCCAACCACTACGACCGCGCGGCGCTCAACGCCTGATCCGCCACGAGAAAGGGGCGCCCGAAGGCGCCCCCATGTTCCGCATCGCAGCCCCGGCTCACTCCGCCGCGACAGGCGCCTTGGCCAGATCGCGCAGCACGTAATGCAGCACGCCGCCGTGCTCGATGTACTCGATCTCGATCGCCGTATCGATCCGGCACTTCAGCGTGATGTCCTTCTTCGACCCGTCGCCATAGGTGATCGTGGCCGTCGTCTCCATCAGCGGCGTGACGGCATCCAGCCCGTGGATGTCGACCGTCTCGTCCCCCTTCAGGCCCAGCGATTTGCGCGTGTCGCCCCCGGTGAACTCGAAGGGGATCACCCCCATGCCAACCAGGTTCGAGCGGTGGATGCGCTCGAAGCTTTCCGCGACCACCGCCTTGACGCCCAAGAGCGCCGTGCCCTTGGCCGCCCAGTCGCGGCTCGACCCGGCCCCGTACTGCTCGCCGCCGAAGATCACCAGCGGCGTGCCCGCTTCCTGGTAGGCCATCGCCGCATCGAAGATCGAGGTCTGCGCGCCGTCCGGCCCGAGGGTATAGCCGCCCTCGACCCCGTCCAGCATCTCGTTCTTGATGCGGATATTGGCGAAGGTGCCGCGCATCATGATCTGGTGATTGCCGCGCCGCGACCCGTAGGAGTTGAACTCCCGCTGGGGCACCTGCCGCTCGGTCAGGTAACGGCCCGCGGGGGTCGTGTCCTTGAACGAGCCCGCCGGGCTGATGTGGTCGGTCGTGATCATGTCGCCCAGGATCGCCAGAACCTTGGCCCCCTCGATGTTCGAGATCGTGCCCGGCTCCGCGCCCATGCCCTGGAAATAGGGCGGGTTCTGGATATAGGTCGAGGTCGCGGGCCAGTCATAGGTCTCCTGCTGGGGAACCTCCACGCCCTGCCACTTCTCGTCGCCCTTGAAGACATCGGCGTATTTCGCCTGGAACGCCTCGCGGGTGACGGTCTGCTCGACCAGCTCGGCCACTTCCTGAGAGGTCGGCCAGATGTCTTTCAGGTAGACGTCCTTGCCGTCCGGCGTCTGCGCGATCGGGTCGGTGGCGACGTTGATGTTCATGTCACCGGCCAGCGCATAGACCACCACCAGCGGCGGGCTGGCCAGGTAGTTGGCCCGCACATCGGGGCTGATCCGGCCCTCGAAGTTGCGGTTACCCGACAGCACCGAGGTGGCGATCAGGTCGTTGTCGTTGATCGCCTTGGAAATCTCGGGCTGAAGCGGCCCCGAGTTGCCGATACAGGTCGTGCAGCCATAGCCAACCAGGTTGAAGCCGATGGCATCGAGGTCTTCCTGCAGCTCGGCGGCCTCCAGGTAGGCGGAGACAACTTGGCTCCCCGGCGCGAGCGAGGTCTTCACCCACGGCTTCCGCGTCAGCCCCAGCGCCCGCGCCTTGCGCGCCACCAGCCCTGCCCCGATCATCACGTAGGGGTTCGACGTGTTCGTGCAGGACGTGATCGAGGCGATCACGACAGACCCGTCGCGCAGGCTGTAATCCTCGCCCTCGACCTTCGCCGTCTTGCGCGGATCGATCAGCGCATCCGGCGCGGGCCCTTCCGCGGCCATATCGGTCGCCTCGAGCGTTTCGTCCTCGCCCCGGAACTCCGAGACCACGTTGAAGAACGCATCCGACGCGCGGTCGAGCGCCACGTAATCCTGCGGCCGCTTCGGCCCCGAGATCGCGGGCACGATGGTCCCCATGTCGAGCGTCAGCGTGTCGGTATAGACCGGCGCGTAATCCGCCCCGCGCCAGAAACCGTTTTCCTTGGCATAAGCCTCGACCAGCGCGATCACCTCTTCCTCGCGGCCGGTGTTGCGCAGGTAACGGATCGTCTCGCCGTCGATCGGGAAGAAGCCGCAGGTGGCCCCATACTCCGGCGCCATGTTGGCGATCGTCGCCCGGTCGGCCAGCGGCAGACGGTCCAGACCCTCGCCGTAGAACTCCACGAACTTGCCCACCACGCCCTTCTTGCGCAGCATCTCCACGACCTTCAGCACCAGGTCCGTGCCGGTCGTGCCTTCCATCATCGTGCCCGTCAGCTCGAAGCCCACGACCTCGGGGATCAGCATCGAGATCGGCTGCCCCAGCATCGCGGCCTCGGCCTCGATCCCGCCGACGCCCCAACCCAGCACCGCAGCACCATTCACCATCGTCGTGTGGCTGTCCGTGCCCACGAGCGTATCAGGGTATGCCACCACCTCGCCCGACTGGTCGCGGTCGAACCACACGGTCTTGGACAGGTACTCCAGGTTCACCTGGTGACAGATGCCCGTTCCCGGCGGCACCACGCGGAAATTGTCGAACGCGCTCTGTCCCCATTTCAGGAATGTGTACCGCTCCATGTTGCGCTCGTATTCGCGGTCCACGTTCATCTGAAATGCACGCGGGTTGCCGAACGCGTCGATCATGACCGAATGGTCGATGACGAGGTCCACGGGGTTCAGCGGGTTGATCTTCTGCGGGTCGCCGCCCAGCGCCTTGATCCCGTCGCGCATCGCGGCCAGATCGACCACCGCCGGAACGCCGGTGAAATCCTGCATCAAGACGCGCGCGGGCCGATAGGCGATCTCGCGCGGGTTCTTGCCCCCCTGCGCGGCCCATTCGGAGAACGCCTTGATGTCATCGACGCTGACCGTCTTGCCATCCTCGAAGCGCAGCATGTTCTCCAGCACCACCTTCAGCGCCGCAGGCAGCTTCGAGAAATCACCCAGGCCCGCGGCCTCGGCGGCGGCGATCGAGTAATAGGCGTAGCTCTTGTCACCGACCTTGAGCGTCTTGCGCGTCTTGGCGGTATCGTGGCCGACGGTAATGGGCATGGAAGCCTCCCTTCATCCGGTCATGTGGGGGTCGTCATCTCATCGTGTCGGATGCCACCGGAGAGGCGTTCGATCAAGGGCCAAGCCGGGGGGTGCGACACTATTGTATGCCGTTGCATACCGCGTTCGGAGGGCGTTGTCCACGGGCAACGCGCCGCGCACCGGCGGCATCCCGCGCAAAGCCCCCCGCGGGCGCGTGCCTTATTGTTGCCACATTCCTGCTGCGGATAGGAGGGGCAGAGACCCGGAGAACCGGGCAGTGCGAGGCAGACATACCCCGGAGCAGGCCCCATGATGTGGATAGACCAAGCGACCCAGTTCGTGACCGACGCGATGATCCGCGCCGACCTCCCCGCCGCCACCGCCCTCCTCCTCGGGCTGGGCCTCGGCTTCGCCCTCTGGGCCACGACACGGCGGAGGAAAGCGGACAGGGGGTAAGGGCTCAGCCCTCGCCGTCCCCCGGCGCGACGGGGTCGAGGGGATAACGCGCGGCCTGCGCCACGACGGTTTCCCAATCGAGCCCCACCGCCGTGACGATCCCCCGCGCCTCGCCCTGCCGCGCCGTGCCACCCTCCTTGCGGTCGAGGACCAGCAGGCAAGTGGCGAGCCAGTCGGCGGCATTGCCGCGACCGGAATGGCCCGGTGTCTGGGCATAGATCACCTGTAGGATCTCCCAGGCCTCGCGCAACAGCCCCTCCGCCGCCTCCGGCTGCCCAGCCTCCAGCCGCACAACGCCCGCGTTCATTGCAGAAGTAGCCAAAGCCACGCGGTTCACGTCCGGCAATTCGGCAAGTGTTTCATAGGCAGATTCAGCAGCATCTGCCGACTCAACCGACCGCCCCGCAAGGCGATGCAGATAACCGATATCGTTCCAGGTCCGCGCCAGATCTTCGCTCGCTGCCCCGTCCGCCAGGCTGGTCTCGATCTCCAACGCCTGCTCCAGCCAGCCAAGCGCCGCCGCCAGATCGCCCTGTTTGTCCGCCGCCGTACCCGCCTCCCACCGCCCAAACTCAAGATTGGCGCGCTGGCGCAGAGAGTCCGCATGATCCGCGCCCCCCGCCCGGTCCCGCGCAGTGAGCGCCAGCGCCCGGTCGAGCAACTCCTCCGCCTCGGCGAACTCGGAGGCCTGCATCAGGCCCATCGCCAGATTGCCAAGCGCGACTGCAAACGCCCGGTCCGTCTCCTTGTAATGGGCGGTGGTCAAGCCATGACTTCCCCGGTATGCCGCAAGCGCGCCCGCCCGATCCTCTTGTGACCGAAGGAAAATCCCGATCTGGTTCAAGAGCGTATCCATCGCCGGCCAGCCGGGCTGACCCCAGTCTTTATCCCAAAGGCCTTCCGCCTTCTCCCAAAGTGCCAGACCCTGCGGCATCAGCGTCCGGCACCCCGGAGCGCCGTCCCTGTCATCCCAAGTGTCCGGGTTTTGCGGGGACCGCTGACCGCCCGGATACACCGCCCCCAACAGAGCCGCCGCCGCGCGTGCCTGTCGGAACCCTTCCTTGCCCTCCAACGCCACCTGCGACCGCACCACCAGCGCGAAAACGCGGTGCAAGCGCAGGCCGCCTGATTCCCCGTCCCCATCCTCCAACAGCGCCCGCAGGCGCAACTCGTCAAACGCCGCATGCACCCGCGCAGGCTCCCGGATCACCCGACGCAACCGTCTCGGCACGCCACCGCGCCAAAGCAACGACCACGGCACCCGGCCCGGTGCCTCGAACAACTCGGGGCGCAGCCCCTCCGGCGCCCACCATGCCAGCACATCCAGAACGGCGCGCGCATCGCGCGTCAGCAGTCCCAGCGTCTTCTCGACCACCGCCGCCGTGGTGCGATCCGCCTCCGAGGTCATGCCGGGCGGCGGCGTGCGCTTCCGCAGCTTGGCGATATCGGCGCCGTAGCCGTCCGCGCTGACCTTCGGGTTTGCCCGCAGCCACTCGCCCGCCTGCACCAGCGCCAGCGGCAGGTCGTCCAGTTGCCCGGCCAGCGCCGGAAATCCGGGGTCGTCGCGCCCGGATTCGTTGCGCAGGATTTCCACAGCCGCCGGGCGGCTCAGTTTCGGCAGCTTCAGCGGCTCGTAGCCCGCCCCCGTCCAATCCGGAAACCGGCTGGTGACAAGAACATGGCACTGCGCCCCCTGCGCCTTCCACGGCTCCAACGCCGCGGGCGTCTCGGCATTGTCGTAGATCAGCAGCCACGCTTCCCGGCTGGTCCTCTCCTCGATCATCCGAAGGGTGACGCGGGCCGCCGCGGCATCGGAAAGGGCGGTTAGCCCCTGGTCCATCTCCCGCCCCAGAAAGGCGAGGTCGGCCACCAGCGTCTGTTCCGTTTCCGCCCGCAGGATGCGCCGTCTCGCGTAATCCCCGGCATGGACCCGCGCATAGTGGCGCGCCAGCGTCGTCTTGCCCGCACCGCCGATGCCATGCGCCACCGGCGTGATCGCCCCCGCCCCCGCCGTCGTCAGAAGGTCGCGCAGGTCGGCCACCGCGCTGTCGCGCCCGACGACCTTTCGCCGCTCTTCCAGCCGCTCGGGGGTCAGTTTGCTCAGCCCCTCGTCGCGTCGGCGCTGCTTGGCCCGCTCGACAAGATGCCTGCGCAAAGCCCAAACCATGCCGAAGACCGGCAACAGGATCGCGACGAGAACCCCGGCACCCGACCACCAGGATTGCGAAAGAAACTCGGAGAGGGTGGCGACCAACTCTACGTTTTTACCGTCCATCCACACCCCCGCACCCTTAACCACGCTCCCACACCCGACCGTGCGCCAATCGCGTATGTACAGGGTGTGTACGCCCTGTGTACGGGAATCCTACACGCCCATCCGCCCAAAAACAAAGGCCGGCCCGCGTGTTAACCGCGGGCCGGCCCCTTTAATCCCTTGGAAAGCACGCGCCCCGATCAGGCCGACAGCTGCGCCATCACCTCGTCGGAGATCTCCACGTTCGAGGTGACCGACTGCACGTCGTCGTCATCCTCCAGCGCCTCGATCAGCTTCATGAGCTTTTGCGCATCCTCCAGCCCCAGCTCGGTCGTCGTCGTCGGGCGCCAGACCAGCTTGGTCGAGTCCGACTCGCCCAGTTCGGCCTCCAACGCATTGGAAACATCGCTCAAATCGCTGTCTGAGCACCACACGATATGCCCGCCCGGGTCCTCGTCGCCGTCGCCCTCGTTGGTCTCCACGTCCTCGGCGCCGGCCTCGATCGCGGCCATCATGACCGTGTCGGCATCCCCCGCCGACAGCGGGTAGCTCACCTGCCCCTTGCGCTCGAACATGAAGGCGACAGACCCCGTCTCACCGAGATTTCCGCCATGTTTTCCGAAGGTTGACCGCACGGTCGAGGCGGTGCGGTTGCGGTTGTCGGTCATCGCCTCGACGATCACCGCGACCCCGTTGGGCCCGTAGCCTTCGTAGCGGATTTCCTCGTAATTCTCGCCCTCGCCGCCGATCGCCTTCTTGATCGCGCGCTCGATCACGTCCTTGGGGACCGAGTTCGACTTGGCCTCCTTCACCGCCAGCCGCAGGCGCGGGTTCTTGTCGGGGTCGGGGTCGCCCATCTTGGCGGCGACGGTGATCTCCTTCGCCATCTTGGAAAACAGCTTGGCGCGGATCTTGTCCTGGCGCCCCTTGCGGTGCTGGATATTCGCCCATTTGGAATGGCCGGCCATGGATGCCTCCCCGGGGGTCTCTCGTTGCGTCAGGGCGCTCTATACGGTGCAGGACCCGGCGCATGCAATGCCCGGTGACGCAAAGGGCCGCAGGCCCTAACCTGCCCCGCACCACCACCAAGGGACCAAGCCCCCATGCTCAGCACCATCGCCGATATCGCCGACCTGATCGCCGCAGCCGGCGTGATCGGCTCGCTCCTGTTCCTCGGCTTCGAACTGCGGTCCCAGAACCGCGAAAGCTCGCTGGCCAACTGGCGCCAGCTTCTCGAAAGCCTGACCGCCTTCAAGGCCACCACGAACGACCCGCAGATGGCCGACCTCGTGATCCGCGGCCATGCCGATTACCACGCCCTCGGCCCGGCCGAGCAGCTGGCCTACGGCAACTGGCTGGAACAGGGCGTGCACATCATCGGCAATTTCGACAAGCACATCGACACCGTGCCGGGCAAGCTCAAGGGGCTGGACTACGCCGTCCACAACCTGATGCTCGACCACCTCGGCACGCCCGGTGCGCGCGCCTGGTGGGCCGCCAGCAAGCCGCGCGGCCGCTTCATGCCCGCCACGGTCGAGACCATCGACCGCATGCAGGAGGAGGGCCGCGTGCCCATCGGGCCGCATCTCTAGGTTGCCCCCGCCGCCATGGCGTCTAGGCTGACCCCATGACGCAGGACCAGATCATCCTCTTCGCCCTCTTCGGCACCGTCTTCGCGCTGCTGCTCTGGGGCCGCTTCCGCTACGACCTCGTGGCCTTCTCGGCCCTGCTTGCGGGGGTCGTCCTCGGCGTCGTGCCGGCCTCCGACGCCTTCTCGGGCTTCGGCCACCCCGCGACACTGGTGGTGGCCCTTGTCCTCATCGTCTCGGCGGGCCTCGTCCGCTCGGGCGCGGTGTTTCTCATCACCCGCACGCTCATCGACAGCACCCGCAGGCTCGGCGCGCATATCGCCATCATGGGCGGGATCGGCGGTATACTCTCGGCCTTCATGAACAATGTCGCGGCGCTGGCCCTGCTGATGCCCGTCGACATCGCCACCGCGCGCAAGGCCGGGCGCAGCCCGGGCCTGTCGCTCATGCCGCTCTCCTTCGCCACCATCCTCGGCGGGATGATCACGCTGATCGGCACGCCGCCCAACATCATCATCGCCACGATCCGCGAGGACAGCCTCGGCCAACCCTTCGCCATGTTCGACTTCGCCCCCGTGGGCCTCGTCGCGGCGGGTGCGGGCATCGCCTTCGTCGCGCTGATCGGCTGGCGGCTGATCCCGGACCGCGACAGCGGCGTGGGGGGCGACGGGATCAAGACCATCGCGCCCTATATCGCCGAGCTGGCCATCCCCGAGGATCACAAGCTGGTCGGCACCCTGCTGCGCGACCTGCTGGAACCGGCGGAAGAGGTCGGCGTCTCGATCATCGGCGTCACACGTGACGGCGGCCGCCGCCTCGGCGCGCGCAAGACCCTGAAAATCCACGCAGGCGACGTGCTGGTGGTCGAGGCCGAACCCGAGCCGCTGGACGAGTTCCGCTCGGGCCAAAGCCTGAAGATGCTAGATGCCGACACGCCCGCCGCCGAGGCGCTCGGCGACAACGCCACGCTTCTCGAGGTCGCCATCCCCGAGGGCGCCCGCATCGCGGGCCGTTCGGCGCAATCCATCGGGCTCGGCTGGCGCAAATCGAGCGTCATCGTGGGCCTCTCGCGCCGGGGCAAGCGGATCACCCAGCGCCTCCGGCGCGAGGTGGTGCAGCCCGGCGATATCCTCCTGATCCTCGCCCCCACCGACAGCGCCGAGGAGGTGGCCGAGTGGATCGGCGGCCTGGCACTGGCCGACCGCGGCCTCGCCGTCACGCAGGACCACAAGACATGGGCCGCCATCGCGATTTTCGCGGGCGCAGTGGCGCTGGCCTCCTTCGGGCTGCTCTACCTGCCCATCGCGCTGGGGATCGTCGTGGTGGGCTACGTGCTTTTGAAGATCCTGCCGCTATCCGAGCTTTACGACCATGTGGCATGGCCGGTGATCGTGCTTCTGGGCTCGATGATCCCGCTCGGCGCCGCGCTCGAGGCCTCGGGCGGCACCGCGCTGATCGCGGGCGCGCTTGTCGGGCTGACCGAGGGGATGCCGGTCTGGGCGACGCTGACGATCCTCATGGTGGTTACCATGACGCTGTCGGACGTGATCAACAACAACGCCACCGCCATCGTGGCGGCCCCCGTGGGCATCACGATCGCCCAAAGCCTCGGCGTCTCGCCCGACCCGTTCCTCATGGCCGTCGCCATCGCCGCCTCGGCGGCCTTTCTCACGCCCATCGGGCACCAGAACAACACGCTGATCCTCGGCCCCGGCGGCTACCGTTTCGGCGACTACTGGCGGCTGGGCCTGCCGCTCGAGGTGCTGATCATTGCCGTCTCGGTGCCGATGATCCTGCTGGTCTGGCCGCTCTGAGGGGCGCGATCTGCCGCGCTTCCCCTTTGCCAGCCAATCGGCTACCGCTCAGGGCCATGAGCCTGAGCGTCACCGACCTCGCCTGCGCCCGCGGGCCTGCGCAGATCCTTGCCGGGGTCACCTTCACGGTGGCGGCAGGACAGGCGCTGATCCTGCGCGGGCCGAACGGGGCGGGCAAGACGACGCTTCTGCGCACGCTTGCGGGCCTGACCCCGCCGCTGGCGGGCCGGATCGAGGCCGACCCCGACGCCATCGCCTATGCCGCCCATGCCGACGGCCTGAAATCCGCCCTTACGGTGGAAGAGAATCTTCGCTTCTGGGCCTCGGTCTTCGGCACGCATGACCCCGCCCCCGCGATCGAGGCCTTCAACCTCGGCCCCCTTCTCGACCGCCGTGCGGGCGAGATGTCGGCAGGCCAGAAACGCCGCCTGTCGCTCGCGCGGCTGCTGGTCACGGGCCGCCCCGTCTGGTGCCTGGATGAGCCCACCGTCTCGCTCGACACCGAGAATGTCGCCCGCTTCGCGGCGGCGGTGAAGTCGCATCTCGCCCAAGGCGGCAGCGCGGTCATCGCGACCCACATCGACCTCGGCCTGCCCGAGGCCGAGACGCTCGACATCACCCCCTTCGTCGCCAAGGAGATCCGCGCGGACGACCCCTTCGCCCACAGTTTCGGGGAGGCCGTGGAATGATCGGCCTTCTGAAACGCGACCTGACCCTTGCGATCCGGGCGGGCGGGGGTTTCGGCCTGTCGCTGGCCTTCTTCCTGATCTTCACAACGCTCGTGCCCTTCGGCGTCGGCCCGCAAACGCAGATCCTGGCCGAGATCGCGCCCGGCATCCTGTGGCTGGGCGCGCTGCTCGCCTGCCTCCTGTCGCTCGACCGCATCTTCCAGCTCGACTGGGAGGACGGGACGCTCGACCTGATCGCCACCTCGCCCGTGCCCCTCGAGGGGCTGGCCGCGATGAAGGCGCTGGCGCATTGGATCACCACGGGCCTGCCGCTGGTGGCCGCGGCCCCTGTCCTCGGCCTTCTCCTGAACCTGCCCGGCCCCGCCTACCCGTGGCTGATGGCCTCGCTCGCGCTGGGTACGCCCGCGCTCTCGGCCATCGGCACCTTCGGCGCGGCGCTGACCGTGGGGATCAAGCGCGGAGGGCTGCTGTTGTCGCTGCTCGTTCTGCCGCTCTACATCCCCACGCTGATCTTCGGCGCGCTCTGCGTGGCACGCGCGGCCACGGGGCAGGACGCATTGACCCCGCTCCTGCTGGTCGCGGGGATCACGGCGGGCAGCCTTGCGATCCTGCCCTTCGCCGCCGCCGCCGCCCTCCGCGTCAATCTGCGCTAGCCCCGCGCCCGGTTGCCCCATTGTGAGCGCCAACATCCGCTTCTAAGTTCCGGCCCATGTCATCGCTCTGGGAATATGCCAACCCGCGGAAGTTCATGGCGACCTCCGCCTTTCTCCTGCCCTGGACGGCGGGGATCGCGGCGGTCTGCCTTGTCGTGGGCCTCGTCTGGGGCTTCTTCTTCACGCCCGACGATTTCCGGCAAGGCTCCACCGTCAAGATCATCTACGTGCACGTCCCCTCGGCCATCATGGCGATCAACGCGTGGTTCATGATGCTCGTGACCTCGATCATCTGGGTGATCCGGCGCCACCATGTCTCGGTTCTTGCGGCCAAGGCGGCGGCCCCCGTCGGCATGGTCTTCACGCTGATCGCTCTGGCCACCGGCGCGCTCTGGGGGCAGCCGATGTGGGGCACCTGGTGGGAATGGGACCCGCGGCTGACCTCGTTCCTGATCCTGTTCCTCTTCTACCTCGGCTACATGGCGCTGTGGGAGGCGATCGAGAACCCGGATTCGGCGGCCGATCTCACCTCGGTCCTCTGCCTCGTGGGTTCGGTCTTCGCGGTGATCTCGCGCTATGCGCTGCTGTTCTGGAACCAGGGCCTGCACCAGGGCGCGACGCTGTCGCTGGACGCCGAGCAGAACATCTCGAACGTCTACTGGTACCCGCTCGTCATCACGCTGGCGGGCTTCGGGTTCCTCTTCATCGCGCTGGTGCTCTACCGCACGAGGACCGAGATCCGCGCCCGCCGCCTCAAGGCGCTGATCGCGCAGGAAAGGATGGCCTGAGCATGATGCCCGATCTCGGAACCTACTCGGTGCCCGTCCTCTCGTCCTACGCGGTGTCGCTGGGGCTGCTCGTGGCAGTCGTCCTCGCCTCGATCTGGAAGGCGCGCCGCGTCCGCGCCCGGCTGGAAGAGGTCGAAAACCGCCGGGGCCGCGCGTCATGAGGCTCAACTGGCTCATGGTGATCCCGCTGGCCCTCACGGTGGGGTTCTTCGGCATCGCGGGCTACCAGCTTTCGAACAACCAGAACGCCCTGCAACAGGGCGTCGACACCCAGGCGCTGCCCTCGGCCCAGCAGGGGCGCGCGGCGCCCGACCTGGCGCTGCAGCCCTTCGCCGACACGGCACTCCTGACCCGCGCCGATCTCGAGGGGAACGGGCTTGTCGTGGTGAATTTCTTCGCCAGCTGGTGCCCGCCCTGCCGGGCCGAGCACCCGACGCTGACCGCGCTCGCCGAGGCGGGGGTGCCGCTTTACGGCGTGAACTACCGCGACCGGGTCGACCAGGCGCTGAGCTTCCTCGACGAGCTCGGCAACCCCTACGACCGCATCGGCCGCGACGAGCAGGCCCGCAACGGCGCCGACTGGGGCGTGGTGGCGATGCCCGAGACCTTCTTCGTGGACGACACCGGCACGGTGGTCCTCCACTTCCGCGGCCCGGTCACCGAGCGCGCGCTCAGGAACCAGATCCGCCCGGCGCTGGCCGAGGCGGGGCACGAGATGCCGCTCCTGCCGGGCGAAGAGGCGGCGGGCACGAACTGACCCACCCGCGCCACGCAAACACACCGGGCGCGACCTGACCCACCCGCGCGGGCAAGGCCTTTGCAAAGGCCTTCACCAGAGCCTTGCAAGGCTCTGGCCACGCCCTTGCCAGGGCGTGGTCGGTCTCTTGCAAGAGACCGGCACCGCGCCGCGCGGCGCGGTCCGCCGGTGGCGCAGGCCGGGGCCTGCGCGCGCTCCGGCAGGGTCCCCGGCAGAGCAGGCAGATCCCTGCAGATCAAGGCCCGGCCAACGTCGCGCCAGACCGGGAACCGGTCACGCGCGCCCATGAAACGCGGCATCACCGCGCCATGGCGCGGCACCGGGAAACGCCCCCGTCAGTAAATGTACCGGATCTGGTCCGACCAGAACCGTTCGATCCGTCTCAGCGAGTGGTTCACCCGGTCAACGCCATCGGTGTTCAGCACGCCTTGCGTCTCCAGCCCCTCGGCATGGCGCGCAAAGAGTGCGGCGACCGTGTCGCGGACATGCTGCCCCTTGCCGGTCAGCCGCACGCGCACCGAACGGCGGTCGATCTCGCAGCGCTGGTGGTGCATGTAGCCCATCTCCACCAGCTTCTTGAGATTGTAGGACACGTTCGAGCCCTGGTAGTAGCCGCGCGATTTCAGCTCGCCCGCCGTGACCTCGTTCTCGCCGATATTGAACAGCAACAGCGCCTGCACCGCGTTGATGTCGAGAATGCCCAGCCGCTCGAACTCGTCCTTGATCACGTCGAGCAGAAGCCGGTGCAGCCGCTCCACCATCGACAGGCTGTCGAGATACCCGGACAGGAAACCGGACCGGGTCGTCGCATGGGGCGCGTGCATACTCATCATGGGCTCCGCTTCTTGGGCTGTGACGCCCTCAATGGCCCAGATTCGCAAAGATTGGGTTAAGCCCGCGACGGCAGGACAGCGCGGCGGCTCAGCGCCCCACCTCGTGCCCCTTCATCTCCTCCTGCAAGAGCCCGAGGAAAGGGCGCAGCCCCTCCGGCGCCTCGGCCTGCCCGGACACCCATTGGTAAAGGTCATGGTCGGCCTCGGCCAGCACCGCCTCGAAGGCGTCGAGCGTGGCGTCGTCGGCCGCCTCGAGGTTCCGGTCCGCCCAGCCGCCCAGGATCAGGTCCATCTCCTTGATCCCGCGGTGCCAGGCGCGCATCCGCATCCGTTTCACACGGGTCTCTCGCGTTTCCATGGCGATCAGACCCCCTGGCTCAGCGCAAGGCGCAGGCGCTTTTCCAGCCGCCCCATGCGCTCGGACATGCGCGCCTGGTCGACCTTGATCTTCCTCAACTCCTTCAGGAGCTCGGCCAGGTCCTCGGGCAGCTCCACCCGGTCCTCCGGCCCATCCAGCCCGTCACCGGCCCCCGACAGAAGCCACATGATCGACACGCCCAGCAGGCCCGCAAGCATCTGCAGCTTGTTCGCCCGCGGCTCGGACTGGTCGTTCTCCCAGGCGCGGATCGTCTTGACCTTCACGCCGAGACGCTTGGCCAGCTCCGCCTGGCTCAACCCGCTGGCCTCTCGCGCGCCGGTCATCCGGTCGCCGAAGGTCGTGGCCTCGGGGTCGTACCAGCCTGGTCCCTCGTTCAGCTCTGCGCTCATATCTCACATCCTCTCCCGGCTTGATCGCCGCGTGGCCGCACCCTAATGGTGGGCCGATCCAATCGTCACCGGACACCATGACGCGCTGTCCGGCCCAACCCGGAGCGACCCGATGCCCTTCCTTTCCGACACGCTGTCCCGCGTGAAGCCCTCGCCCACCATCGCCGTCTCGAACCTCGCGGCCGAGCTCAAGGCACAGGGCAAGGATGTCATCGGCCTCGGCGCGGGCGAGCCCGATTTCGACACGCCGCAGAACATCAAGGATGCCGCCAAGGCCGCGATCGACGCCGGGAAAACCAAGTACACAGCCGTCGACGGCATCGCCGAGCTGAAGCAGGCGATCTGCGCCAAGCTCCAGCGCGACAACGGCCTGAGCTATACACCGGCGCAGGTCTCGGTCGGCACCGGCGGCAAGCAGATCCTGTATAACGCGCTGATGGCCACCCTCAACCCCGGCGACGAGGTGATCATCCCCGCGCCCTACTGGGTCAGCTACCCCGACATGGTGCTTCTGGCGGGCGGCGAGCCCGTCTTCGTCGAAGGGCCGAGCCAGAACGGCTACAAGATCACGCCCGCTGATCTCGAGGCGGCGATCACGCCGAAGACCAAGTGGTTCATCTTCAACTCGCCCTCCAACCCCACCGGCGCGGGCTACACCGCCGAGGAGCTGAAGGGCCTGACCGATGTCCTGATGCGTCACCCCCATGTCTGGGTGATGACCGACGACATGTACGAACACCTCGTCTACGACGATTTCACCTTCGCCACGCCCGCGCAGGTCGAGCCGGGCCTCTACGACCGCACGCTCACCTGCAACGGCGTCTCCAAGGCCTATGCCATGACCGGCTGGCGCATCGGCTATGCCGCGGGCCCGAAAGAGCTGATCGGCGCGATGCGCAAGATCCAGTCGCAGTCCACCTCGAACCCCTGCTCGGTCAGCCAATGGGCCGCGGTCGAGGCGCTGAACGGCCCGCAGGATTACATCGCGACCAACAACGAGATGTTCAAGCGCCGCCGCGACCTCGTGGTGGGCATGCTCTCCGAGATCGAGGGCGTCACCTGCCCGGTGCCGGAAGGCGCCTTCTACGTCTACCCCTCCATCACCGGGCTGATCGGCAAGACCACGCCCGCGGGCACGAAACTCGACACCGACGAGACCTTCGCCACCGCGCTTCTCGAGGAAAAGGGCGTCGCCGTCGTCTTCGGCGGGGCCTTCGGCCTCTCGCCCTGCTTCCGCATCAGCTACGCCACCTCGGACGAGAACCTCAAGGAAGCCTGCACCCGCATCCAGGACTTCTGCGCCTCGCTGAGCTGAACGCACCCGGCCCTGCGGGGCCGAGACACGGTCCCACGTTTGGGGGCGGGGCTGCCCCCCGTGCCCAACGCGCCCGGCCTCAGTAACTCAGAACGATCGTGTCCGGCGCGGTCAACGCCGTGAAGGTCGCGTCCGACCCCGCGGCGACCGCTCCTTCGATCAACTCGCCGGTCATCACTCCGCCTGCGACCATGCACATGCCGCAGACCAGCACCGAATGCCCGTCCTCGATCAGGTCGCCGAGCAGGTCGCGCGGCGTCTGCGCCGTGACGCTGAAGCCGCCCTGCGCCGAGTTGGTCTCGGCCAGGTGGACCCCCCGCACGCTCAGGATGACGGTCACGTCATGGCCCCGTTCCGAGGCCACCACCGCCTGCGTCAGCGCCGAACCCGCCGTCCAGGCGTCATCGCTCGTGATGTGAAAGACGAAGTGATGCGGCGCATCCTGCGCCAGACCCGCCATCGGCGAAAGCGCCATGCCAGCCGCCATCGCGACCGCCGTTCCGCGGGTTACCGCGTTGAAAAACCCCATGATCTCCTCCTGTTCCGGCATCCGCCCCCACCGCATGCCGCGGCACGTGGACAGCGCCACGATGAGCCGCGCGCAGGACCTTGGCAAGCGACGCGATGTCTCGCGGTGCCGCCGCTATGGACCCTTCATGGAATTGACAAGGCCCCGCCCGCGCTTATCGTCCTTCCCCGTCGACGGGAGGTGTTCGACAGGGAGGGATCACGAAATGAACAGGATTGGGGCCGCCGTTGCGGGGGCCGTCTTCGCGAGCCTTGGAGCGGTGGCGCAGGCAGAGGATACGGCGCCGGTCGGCGACGTGGACGCAGGCGCAAGCCGCTACGCGATGAACTGCGTGAATTGCCACGGCAATGCCGGGCAGGGCATGGCGAGCTTTCCGGGCATACAGGGTCGCGACGCGGCCTATATCATCGAGAAGCTCGAGACCTACCGGGCGCGCGAGATGGTCGGTCCGAACTCGGCCATCATGATGTCGCTCTCCGCCGATCTGAGCGACGAGGATATCGCAAATCTCGCCGCTTTCATCGAGGCGCGCTTCAACTGACAACGGGGTTTTGACAGCCCGGTCAGGCCCCCCGACGCGGAAGCCGTCAGGGGCGTCTGTTCACCTGCGTCAAGGCGGGCGAACATCCGCCCGTGGGACCGCCTGAAACGTTTTCTGACGCTACACTTCTCCTATTGATCGGCCCGGG
>CBFIFZ010000016.1:0-24908 GCA_965661995.1 Roseicyclus sp. | reverse complement strand
CGGCCTTCCTGCAGCCGCAACCCGACGACACCGTGCCGCGCTTCGATTTCGAGGAGCACCTGGCGGCCTTGACCGGCCCCACGCCGCATTGGCCAGAGTCCACGCGCTCGGTCTCGGAGCTGCGGCTGTCGCTGAGGGTCAGGCCGAGGGGTCTGCTTGCGGGGTTGCAGGGGCCGCGGACGGTGCATCTCGATATCGTGGATTACCCCGGCGAGTGGCTGCTGGACCTCGGGCTGCTGGAGCAGGATTTCGCAAGCTGGTCGCGCGAGGCGCAGGCGCGCGCCGAGACGCGGGGCGAGGCCGCGGCCTATCGTGCGGCGCTCGAGGGGCTGGACCCTTCGACGAAGCTGGAGGAACCCGTGGCCAGCGCGTTGGCGCGGACATGGACAGCCTACCTGACCGCGGCGCGGGAGGCGGGCTATTCCGACTGCACGCCGGGGCGCTTCCTGTTGCCCGGCGACCTTGAGGGGTCGCCCGCGTTGACCTTCGCGCCGCTGCCACCGTCCGAGGCCCCCCGCGGCTCGCTGGCGCGCGAGTTCACACGGCGGTTCGAGGCCTACAAGGCGCAGGTCGTCAAACCCTTCTTCCGGTCGCATTTCGCACGCATCGATCGGCAGATCGTGCTGGTCGATGCCTTGGGCGCGATCCATGCAGGGCCGCGCGCGCTGGAGGATCTGCGGCAGGCGCTTTCGGGCATCCTCGGTGCCTTCCGGCCGGGGCGGAACGCCTTCCTGTCGAGCCTTCTGGGGCAGAAGCGGGTCGACCGCATCCTGTTCGCCGCGACCAAGGCAGATCACCTGCACCATTCCCAGCATGACCGCCTCGCGCAGATCATGGGCGCGCTGGTGGCCGATGCGCGCCGCCGCGCGGATTTCGCGGGCGCCGAGACGCAGGCCATGGCCATCGCCGCGCTGCGCGCCACGGTGGAGGAAACGCGCACGGTCAACGGGGCGGAGCTGGACCTTGTCAGGGGCACGCTTCTGGACAATGGCAAGCAGGCGGCGCTGCATCCGGGCGACCTGCCCGCCGACCCCTCGGCGCTGCTGGCGCCCGCGAAACAGGGCGCGGAGCGGTGGCTTGACGGGGATTTCGGGGTAATGCGGTTCGCGCCCGCGCCGCTGAGCCTGCGGACGGGCGACGGGCCGCCGCATATCCGGCTGGACCGCGCGGCGGAATTTCTTCTGGGGGACAGGCTGTGACCGAGACACGCAAGGGCCCCGTGCTGATCGAACTGGACGACGCGCCGGGCGCGGGTCCGCAGGATGCGCCGCCGGTGCCCGAGGCGCTGCCGCCGCCCGAGGGGCGGGCGATGCAGGTGGTGGCCACGCTCGGCGCGCGGCGGCCGAACCGGCTGGTGCGGGTGTTCTGGGGGGCGCTGGTGGCGCTGGTGGGGTTCGTGGCCTCGCTGGCGGCGTGGGAGTTCGTGACCGGCCTGTTGGCATCGAACCCGCTGCTGGGCTGGACGGCTGCGGGGCTGGTGGGCCTGGTGCTAGTCACGCTCATCCTGATAGCGCTGCGCGAGCTGGCGGCGTTTTCGCGGCTTGGCAAGCTCGACGATCTGCGGCGCGAGGCTGAGCACGCGCTCTCCGCGGGCGACCTTCCCGCGGCCCGGCGTGTGTCCGGGCGGCTCGAGGCGCTCTACCGAGGACGGGCCGAACTGGCGCAGGGGCGCGTCGAGATGGCCAAGCGCCGCGACGAGGTCTTTGACGCCGCAAGCCTGCTGGCGCTGGCCGAGGCGGAGCTGATGGCGCCGCTCGATGCCGCCGCCCGGATCGAGGTGGAGGCCGCGGCGCGGCAGGTGGCGACGGCCACCGCGCTGGTGCCCTTGGCGCTGGCCGACGTGGTGGCGGCGCTGACGGCGAACATCCGCATGATCCGGCGCATCGCCGAGATCTACGGCGGGCGGTCGGGCACGCTGGGCGCGTGGCGGTTGACGCGGGCGGTGCTGACGCATCTTGTGGCGACAGGCGCCGTCGCGATCGGCGACGACCTGATCGGATCGGTCGCGGGCGGCTCGGTCCTGTCCAAGGTCAGCCGCCGTTTCGGCGAGGGCGTCGTGAACGGCGCGCTGACCGCGCGGGTCGGCGTGGCCGCGATGGAAGTGTGCCGCCCCCTGCCCTTCGGCGCGGGGAAGAAGCCGGGGGTCACCGCATTGGTGCGCCGGGCGCTGACAGGGCTTTTTGGAGGCACGACATGAGCGATCCGTTTCGGAATCATCCCGGGCTGCGCGGCAAGATCAAGCCGGCGGAGGAGTCGTTCTTTCGCACCTTCACCACCGAGAAGGCGCGCGAGATCACCGAGGCGAACGGCCTCGAGGATACTTTCCCCTACCACAGCGACGCGACGCGCGAGGCGCTGAGGGCCGAGGTGCTGGCAGGTCACGAAGGGGACCTTCTGGTCTTCGCCTATGGCTCGCTTCTGTGGGACCCGGCGCTGGAGTTCACCGAGGTGCGCCGGGCGCATGCGCCCCATCATGCGCGGCGGTTCATCCTCGTCGATACCTTCGGCGCACGCGGCACCGAGGAGGCGCCGGGCCTGATGGCCGCGCTGGACGAGGGGGTGGGCTGCGACGGGCTGGTGTTCCGCATCGCGGCCGAGTCGGTGGACCGCGAGACCGAGATCCTTTTCCGCCGCGAGATGATCGGGCCGGGCTATCATGCGCGCATGGTGCCCGTCGTCATCGAAGGCGAGCACGCGCGGGCACTGACCTTTGTCGCCGATCATGACGACCCGCTCATGCAAGGCGACATCACGCGGGCCGAGCAGGTGCGCTATGCCGCGACCGGCGAGGGGTTCCTCGGCACGAGCTACGACTACCTCGCCAGCACGGTCGCGCACCTGGCCGAGATGGGGATCGAGGACGCGGACGCCTCGTTGCTTCTGGCCGAGGTGCGCGCGCTGCGCGCAAGCAGCCCCCCGTGACATTCGTCCCGAGGAGGGGCAGAACGGGGGCATGACCGCCGCTGTTGCCCAACCCCACGCCGACCGCCCGCTTCTCGGTATCCTCCTGATGCTGGGCTTTTGCGTGCTGATCCCCTTCTCGGACGCGCTGGCCAAGCTGCTGGGCGAGGACTTCCCGCTTCTGCAGCTGATACTCGTGCGCTTCATCGCGCAGGCCGGGCTGCTTCTGCCCTTCGCCATGGCGCGGGGGGCAGCGATCTTTCCCTCGGCGCGCGTGGTCCGCCTCGCCACGCTGAGGACGCTTCTGCAGATCACCGGTATCGGCATGATGTTCACCGCGTTGCGCTACCTGCCGCTGGCCGATGCCGTTGCCATCGCCTTCGTGATGCCCTTCATCATGCTGCTTCTCGGCAAGTTCGTGCTGGACGAAGAGGTGGGACCGCGCCGCCTTGGGGCTTGCGTCGTGGGCTTCGTCGGCACGCTGATGGTGATGCAGCCAAGTTTCATCGCCGTGGGCTGGCCCGCGCTCTTGCCCTTGGGGGTGGCCGTCATCTTCGCCTTCTTCATGCTGGTCACGCGACAGGTCGCGAAGGAGATCGACCCGATCGCCCTGCAGGGTCTGACGGGGCTGATCGGGCTGCCGATCCTCCTTCCGCTGCTTCTGCTGCCCGCCATCGGGGGGGAGCCGCCGCTGACCGGGTGGATTGCACCGGGGGACATGACGGCGATTTGGCTACTGGTGGCGCTAGGGGTCACTGGGTCGCTGGGGCACCTCTTGATGACCTGGTCACTGCGCTTTGCACCCTCCGCCACGCTTGCACCGATGCAATACCTCGAGATCCCGATGGCGACGCTGGTGGGCTTGCTGATCTTCTCGGAGTTTCCGAACGGCCTTGCGCTGATCGGCATCGGCGTGACCATCGCCGCGGGGCTCTACATCGTCTTCCGCGAAAGGTCCGTCAGCCGGGCGGCAGCGCGTGTGGGAACGCCCGCACCCCCCGCGGGCTGAGTTCGGGCATCGACGGGAGGAGATCACCGCAGACGAGCCGGGTGAGGATGCCCGGTACCGGAGGGATGCGACTGAGCGGGGCGAGGACATGGTCGCGCAGCACCGGAAGGATCGCACTGTCGGACTGGTATTGCGGGGTGAAGGCCGCGCTCATCGCCTGGTAGGCCGCCACATGCCAGCGCCGCGCGCCCGCATAAAGGCGCAGCGCCTCCTCGCCGCGGGCCTGCCGTAGCGCGCGCGCCAGCGCCAGCGCATCCAGCAGCGCCATGTTCGCCCCCTGCCCCAGCTGGGGGCTGGCGCGGTGCGCGGCGTCGCCGATATGGGCGATACCCTCGGACCATGGGCGCCTGAGCGAGCCGTGGGTGTAGCTGGCGAAGGTGAAATCCGACTTGCCCAGCCTGTCGAGAAGGAAGGGCGCGATCTCGGGCCAGAGGGCGATGGCCTCGGCCCGCCAGTCGTCGAAACGCCCGGCGCGCCAGGCGGCGACCTCGTCGGTCCTGAGCGAATAGAAGACGGCGGCCATTGGCCGGTCTGGCCGCGCCGGAAGCGTGCCGACTGGCAAGACACCGAGCATCCGGTCGGCCCGGCGGTAACGCTGGCTGAGCCGTCGGCGCGGCAACTCGGTCGCCTCGGGCCATGGCACGGTGGCCCAGACCGCGCCGTAAGACAGCGGGCGGGCTTTGAGCGGCGAAAGGGCGGAGCCTGCTCCGGCGGCATCGACGATCAGGTCGAAAGGGCCCGCATGGCGGCCATCCTCGAAGCGCAGGTGCTGCCCCTCGCGCGTGGCGACGGGATGAGAGGGGATCAGCCGCGCGCCCGCGGCTTCAGCGGCAGCGAGCAGAACATGGAAAAGCGCCGCGCGGTGGATGCCGAGGCCCTTGCGGTCCTCCGCCGCGCCATAGGAAACCGACAGCACGACCCGGCCCGCGGCGGTGTCGCCGAACATGGCGTCCAGCGGCTCGCCGAACTCTCGTACCGCGGACCCCGCGCCGATCTCGCCCAGCACGGCGAGGCCCACGGGCTGCATCACGAGGCCGGACCCCACAGGCCGCGGCGCGGCGAACCGGTCGAACACCGTGACGGCATGCCCGTCACGCGCAAGCAACGCCGCGGCGGCCAGCCCGCCGATCCCCGCCCCTGCGATTCCGATCTTCATGGGCGGGAAGGTAGCGACCTCAACCCGGCGAGCCATGCGGCACACCGCGCTTGATCCAACGCAAGGTGCGGCGCACGGCGGGCGCTAGGCTTGCACCATGACCAAAACCCCAGCCACGCCCGAACACGGGCACAGCCAGGCCGAGGTCGAGCGGCGGATCGGCGCGCCCTCGGGCCGCGGCTACCTGCGCGACATGATCTACGGCGGCATCGACGGAGCGGTGACGACTTTCGCCATCGTCGCCGGCGTCGCCGGCGCGGGCCTTTCGACGGCAGTGATCCTTGCGCTCGGCATCGCCAACCTTCTGGCGGACGGATTCTCCATGGCCGCCGGCAACTATTCCGGCACCAAGGCCGAGCGCGACGATACACGGCGCCTTGCCCGCGTGGAGCGGCGGCACCTGGCGGACGACCCCGAGGGCGAGCGGCGCGAAATCAGGGAAATCCTGCGGCTGAAGGGCCTGAAGGGCGACGTGCTCGAGGCCGCGACCGACCAGATCGCCGCCGACCGCGAGGCCGCGGTGGCGCTCATGCTGACCGACGAATACGGCCTCGCCCCGGTCGAGCCGCACCCGATGCGCGCCGCACTCGCCACCTTCGGCGCCTTCCTCGTGGCGGGGTCGGTGCCGCTGATCCCCTTCGTCATCGGCCTGCCGGATGCATTCCGGCTCGCCGCCATCATGACCTTCGCGGTCTTCTTCGCCATCGGGGCGGCGAAAAGCCTGTGGTCCGAGGCGCCCTGGTGGCGCTCGGGGCTCGAGACGCTCTTGATCGGGGGGCTGGCGGCGGCGGTCGCCTATGGCGTCGGATCACTCTTCGCGCATTGACCTTTACGGGCCAGCGCACCCGTCCTATACCGCGCGGCATGACGCATCGTTTCGCCATCGTCATTCGAATTACCGGCCCGGCGCTCTGAGACACTGAGCCGCCGGGACAAGGTGCTTGAGATATCGCACCGCCGCTCGTATTCCCCGACACGACCCGATAGATGAGGAGCGCCCGAAATGTGCGCCGACACCACGTCCGTGGACTACAAGGACACGCTGAACCTTCCCAAAACCGAGTTCCCGATGCGCGCGGGCCTGCCCAAGCGCGAGCCCGACTGGCTGGCCCGGTGGGAGGTGATCGGCGTCTATGACCGCCTGCGCGAAAAGGCCAAGGCCGAGCCGCGCAAACCCTTCACGCTGCATGACGGCCCCCCCTATGCCAACGGCAACCTCCATATCGGGCACGCGCTGAACAAGATCCTGAAGGACATGGTCGTGCGCAGCCAGCAGATGTCGGGGCGCGATGCGCGCTACATCCCCGGCTGGGACTGCCACGGGTTGCCGATCGAGTGGAAGATCGAGGAAGCCTACCGCGCCAAGGGGCAGGACAAGGACAAGGTCGACGTCGTCGATTTCCGGCAGGAATGCCGCCGCTTCGCCGAGGGCTGGATCGACGTGCAGCGCGAGGAGTTCAAGCGGCTGGGCGTGACGGGGACCTGGGACAAGCCCTACCTGACGATGGATTTCCACGCCGAGCGCGTGATCGCCGAGGAATTCCAGAAATTCCTGATGAACGGCTCGCTCTACCAGGGCTCCAAGCCCGTGATGTGGTCGCCCGTGGAAAAGACAGCGCTTGCCGAGGCAGAGGTGGAGTATCACGACCGCCAGACGGATGCGGTCTGGGTGCCGTTCGAGATCATCGACGTGGCCCATGCCGGTGTGGATGGGGGCGGCAGGCTTTCGGACCTCGACGCCGATTCAGTCGCGCGCATCGCATCGCTGTCGACGGCGAAGGTCGTGATCTGGACCACCACCCCCTGGACCCTGCCGCAGAACCGCGCGATCTGCTTCGGGCCGGACATCTCTTACGGCCTTTACGAGATCACCGGCCGCCCCGAGGAATGCTGGGTGCGGATCGGAGACCGCTACCTCTTGGCTGACAAGCTGGCCGAAGAGGCGCTGGGGGCCATGCGGCTGGAGCCGTCGATGTATCGCCGCCTGCGCGACGTGACGGCAGAGGAACTGGCGACGCTCACCTGCGCCCATCCGCTGCGCGGGGCCGAGGGCGCGGACGGTGAATGGGACTACGACGTGCCGCTCTTCGCGGGCGATCACGTCACCGACGATGCCGGCACCGGCTTCGTCCACACCGCGCCCAGCCACGGCGACGACGACTTCGAGATCGGGCGCAAGCACGGGCTCGAGATGACCTACAACATCCTCGATGACTCGTCGTTCCGCGCAGACCTGCCCTTCTTCGCAGGGGAACGGATCATCAAGGAGAACGGCAAGCCCGGCAACGCCAACAAGGTCGTGATCGACAAGCTGGTCGAGCTCGGCAAGCTGCTGGCGCGCCGCCGCATCACGATCAGCGACGCGCATTCCTGGCGCTCCAAGGCCCCCGTCATCCGTCTGAACCGCCCGCAATGGTTCGCCGCGATCGACAAGGCGCTTGGCGACGGGATGGACACCTATGGCGAGACGATCCGCACCCGTGCGCTGACCTCCATCGACCAGCTGGTCGAATGGACGCCCAAGACCGGCCGCAACCGGCTTTACAGCATGATCGAGGCGCGGCCCGACTGGGTGCTCTCGCGCCAACGCGCGTGGGGCGTGCCGCTGACCTGTTTCGTCAAGAAGGGGGCGCAGCCCTCCGACCCCGACTTCCTGCTGCGCGACCCTTCCGTCAACGCCCGTATCCTCGAGGCGTTCGAGGCCGAGGGCGCGGATGCCTGGTACAAGCCCGGCGCCAAGGCGCGCTTCCTCGGGAACGAATACGACCCCGAGGCATGGGAACAGGTCTTCGACATCCTCGACGTGTGGTTCGATAGCGGCTCGACACACGCCTTCGTCCTGCGCGACCGCGAGGACGGGTCCGAGGACGGGATCGCCGACCTGTATCTGGAGGGCACAGACCAACACCGCGGCTGGTTCCATTCCTCGATGCTGCAGGCCTGCGGCACCATTGGGCGCGCCCCCTATCGCGGGGTTTTGACCCACGGCTTCACGCTGGACGAGAAGGGCATGAAGATGTCCAAGTCCATCGGCAACACCGTCGCCCCGCAAGAGGTCATCGACCAATACGGCGCCGATATCCTGCGGCTCTGGGTGGCACAGGCGGATTACACCGTCGACCTGCGGATCGGGCCCGAGATCCTGAAAGGCGTGGCCGACAGCTACCGCCGGTTGCGCAACACGATGCGCTTCATGCTCGGCTCGCTGGCCGATGTGACCGAGGCGGACCGGGTGGAGCCCTCCGAGATGCCCGAGCTGGAACGCTGGGTGCTGCACCGCCTGTCGGAACTGGACGAGGTGGTCCGCAAAGGCTACGCCGCCTATGATTTCCAGGGCGTGTTCCAGGCGCTCTTCAACTTCGCCACCACGGACCTGTCGGCCTTCTACTTCGACATCCGCAAGGATGCGCTCTACTGCGACGGCGACACGCCCCGCCGCCGCGCGGCGCGGACCGTGCTGGAGATGCTCTTCGAGCGGCTGACGACCTGGCTTGCGCCGGTGCTGGTCTTCACCATGGAAGAGGTCTGGCTGGAGCGGCATCCGGGCGAGACGTCGAGCGTCCATCTGCAGGATTTCCCCGAAACGCCCGCCAGCTGGCGCGACGAAGCGCTCGCGGCGAAATGGGCCGACATCCGCCGCGTCCGCCGCGTGGTGACTGCTGCGCTGGAGGTGCAGCGCCGCGACAAGGTGATCGGCGCCTCGCTGGAAGCGGCACCGTTGGTGCAGATCGCCGATCCGTCGCTTGCGGCCATGATCAAGGGCGTCGAAATGGATGACCTGTGCATCACCTCGGCGCTCTCGGTGATGGAGGGCGAGCCGCAGGACGACGCCTTCCGCCTCGACGATCCGGCGATCGGCGTGGTCTTCCACAAGGCGGACGGCGAGAAATGCCAGCGTTGCTGGAAGATCCTGCCCGACGTGGGCAGCCACGCGCACCCCGGCGTCTGCGGGCGCTGCGACGAGGCGCTCGGCTAAGCCAACCAGGCGGGCGGCGCGGTCTCTGCGCGGCCCGTCACCGCCGCTTGCGCGCAGGCGGCGATGGACCCGAACCGCACCGCCCGCGCGCTGAGGCCGGGGGCGTAATGGGCGTATTTGCCGGAATTCGTCATCAGCGTTCGAGCCGCGGGCGGAAAGACCGGCTCGGTGATCGAACACCAGCAGAGGTCCGGGATGACCTGCGCGCCCGCGGCCTCCAGCCGGGCGAGCAGCCCCTCGGCCCGTGCCGCCTCCAGCACATCGCGGCCCACGGTGAGGATGGCGGCGACATGCGCCGCACAGGACCGGCCCGCCAGTGCCGTGTCGAAGGCGCGCAGCTCGGACAGCGAGGCATGGGGGCTGCCGATGGCGATCAGCTCGACCGCCTCGGGGCCTTGGTTGAACTCGGCCCAGGAGCGCGCGATGTCGGCTTGCGTGATCCGCAACACGGGCGCACCGGGCCTCGGCGGCAGATGCCCCTCGGGCGTCACGCCCGCCACGTGCAAAAGCGCCGAGGCAGAGGTCGTGCCGAAGGCCGCGCAAAGCGCGCGCAGGTCGTCGGGCGTGGGCCGCAGCCCCGCAAGCCCGCGCAGCAGAGGTACCCGGTCGGGCGCACGCAGGCCGGCAAGCCAACCCAGCAATGGCCAGAGCGCATCATCGGCGCCGTCGGGCGCGTCGATCTCGATCACCACCTCGGCCTGGCGGTTGGCATCGAGGTAGACGCCGGTTTCCGGCGCGCGCCCCGTCATCGCGATGAAAAGATCGAGGTAGTCCGGGTGCTTGGCCGTCCGCGCCCCCAAAACCGAATTGGCGTATATCACGGCGTTCGATTCCGACCAGCCGATGACCTCGCCCCGGTCGGGCACCGACACACCCTGGTAAGGCGCGCAGGTGAAACTGGGGGCGGCCCCCATGCGGACATAGGCATCGGCCAGACGGCTGGCCTTGTCGCCAAAGACGGGCGGAACGCCCCGGCCCTGCCAGCCCTGCCGATCGACCGAGATGGCGTTGATCGTCGTCGGGATCGCGACCTTTGCCCCCACCTCCGCCATGGTCTCGGCAAAGATCAGGTTGGCGTCATGGGCGAGGATGCAGCCGTCGATATGGCCGCGGCTCACGTCGATCAGCCGCGCCGCCCCCTGCACGGCGGCCATGGTGCCCAGCACCTCTTGCGCCAGTTGCACCGAACGGCCCGCCGCACCCTCCAGCCGCGCACGGTCGCCCGCGTCGAGCGCCAGCTCGCCTTGCGTGACCGGCACCAGCGGCAGGTCGAGCGCGCCCGCGCGAAGCCTGTCGCCGGTGACCTCTGCCAGCCGCTCTTGCGCGAGCGCTGCGTAGCTCTCACTCGAGAGGTGCAGCACGGCCAGCGGCCGGTCGAACATCCGCGCCGCGATCAGCGCGCCTAGCGTCAGGATCTCCTCCGCCTCGTGAAAGACCAGCGCGGCGGGGGCATGGCCCGAGAGGGCCAGCTGCAACAGCACCCCGCTCCCCGAGCACGAGCCGCGGCTGGTGGGCATCAGCACCACGCGGCCAGCGAGGGCCTGGTCATGGGCGGGGTGATGCGCGTCGATCACCCGGCCCGTGTCGGGGTCGACCCCGCCCCAGAAACTGAGCCCCTCGTCGCAGACGAGAACCTCGCCCTTGGCGTCGGCGGCCAGGATGATCCGGTCGATATCGGCCATTGTGGCGCTCTCCCTGATGGCGGCATCCCTCGGGCGCCGCCTGCACGCTGACCGCCGCAGAGGACCTGTGCAAGGGCGGCGGTTGGGGAATCGGCCGCACGGCCCTATGTCGTTGCGAGAAACGGACACGCAACCAACAGGGACCTCAGCGCGATGACCGAAAGTTATACACCCCCCAAGGTCTGGACCTGGGACAAGGAGAACGGCGGCAAATGGGCCAGCCTGAACCGCCCGATCGCGGGCGCGACCCACGAGAAGGATCTGCCGACAGGCCGGCATCCGTTCCAACTCTATTCGCAGGGCACGCCCAATGGCGTAAAGGTCACGGTGATGTTCGAGGAGCTGCTGGCCGCCGGCCATGACGCGGAATACGACGCCTGGCTCATTCGCATCGGGGATGGCGACCAGTTCGGCTCGGGCTTCGTCGAGGTGAACCCCAATTCAAAGATCCCCGCACTTATGGACCGCTCCGGCCCCGAGCCCGTCCGAGTCTTCGAATCCGGCGCGATCCTGATGCACCTGGCCGAAAAGTTCGGCGCCTTCCAGGGCAAGCCATCCGACCGGCCCGAGCTTCTGTCCTGGCTCTTCTGGCAGATGGGCAGCGCGCCCTATCTCGGCGGCGGTTTCGGGCATTTCTACGCCTATGCACCCTACCCGATGGAATACCCGATCAACCGCTTCGCGATGGAGACCAAGCGCCAGCTCGACGTGCTGAACAGGCATCTCGAGGGGCGGGAGTGGATGGTGGGCGACGACCTGACCATCGCCGATATCGCGATCTGTCCCTGGTACGGCCGCCTCGTGAAGGGTGAGGCCTATGGTGCGGGCGAGTTCCTGTCGGTTCACGAATACGAGAATGTCGTGGCATGGGCCGACCGGTTCTACGCCCGTCCGGCGGTGCAGCGGGGCATGATGGTCAACCGCACCTTCGGTCCGCCCGAGATGCAGCTGTGGGAACGGCACGACGCCTCGGATTTCGAGACGAAGACGCAAGACAAGGTACAGGCCGCCGAGTGAGGCCGGACGACGCGTGCATCGCCGAGGTGCTGATGGACCTCGCGCATCGGCGCGGGGCGGGGCGGAGCTTCTGCCCGTCCGAGGCCGCGCGCGCATTGGCCGACGATTGGCGCCCCCTCATGGCGGAGGTGCGCCGCGTCGCGGCCGGGCTTCCGCTCAAGGCGACGCAAAAGGGCATACCGGTCGACCCGGTGACGGCGCGGGGGCCGATCAGGCTGGGCCTGCCGCCATGAGCCGGGCGGCGCTTGGCACGCCGCTCGGTCCGGTCTGGGTCGAAGCGCGGAATGGTGCGATTTGCGCAAGCGGCTGGGGAGAGGCGGACAGATCGCCGGACGATCCGCTTCTGGCCAAAGCGCTGGAACAGCTGAAGGCATATTTCGCGGGGCAACGTCAGGATTTCGATCTGCCGCTTTCTCATGGCCGCGTCGGTTTGCAGGCGAAGGTTCTGGCCGCGCTCGCCACCATCCCCTTCGGCGAAACGAGGACCTACGGCGACCTGTCGAAGGAGATCGGCGCGCCCGCGCAGGCCATCGGGCAAGCCTGTGGGGCGAACCCGCTGCCGATCCTCATTCCCTGCCATCGGGTTCTGGGGGCGTCGGGCCTCGGCGGGTTCAGCGCACCGGGTGGGGTCGAGGCGAAGGTTTGGCTCCTGCGGCACGAGGGGGCCGCTGGCTTGCTGATCTGAGGCGCAGAGCGAGACTGCAGTTTTGCGCCCGGGAAAACTGCAGTTTTCCCTTTCGTTTTCCTGCAGGGAAAATACCCCCGCCAAAACCCGATCACCTCACAGCCTTCTCCACAGGCTCACGGCCTTTTCCATGTCACTTTCGCATCCCCGGCCATCAGCTCCCGCTCGGCCCGGTCGAAGCGCAGATAGGCGATGCCCTGCCCGCCCGCCTGCGTGTAGAGCGTGCCAGCGGGCCTTTCACCGGCCATGATCGGGGTGCCGACGGGCGCCGCGCCGGTGACCTCCACCGTGACCAGTCCCTTGCGGAGCTCGGTCTTGTGCTTCATCCGCGCGGTCACCTCTTGGCCGACGTAGCACCCTTTGCGGTGGTCCACGCCCGACAGGCGGTCGAAGCCCGCTTCGAGGATGAAGCTGTCCTCCGGGATCAGTTCCACGCCCGTCTCGGGCACACAGGCCGCGACGCGGATCGCGTCCCAGTCGACCTCGGGCGCGCCGCCCTCCATCCCGTAGCCGCGCCAGCCCAGTGACGGATCGCGCGGGTCGACAAGGCCGCCTTCTGGCGGCTCGCCGAGGCCGCGGACAACCGACAGGCCGCTGTCCTCGATCGTCACGTCGGCGCGGAGCTTGTACATCATCAGGCGCTGCGCCAGCCGCGGCGCGACGTCGGCCTTCACGTCCAGAAGGATATCCTCCCCCCGGTTCATCAGGAAGAAGTCGAACAGGTACTTCCCCTGCGGCGTCAGCAGCGCGGAGTAGACCAGCCCCGCGCCTGGCTCCGCCAGATCGCGCGTCACCAGCCCGTGCAGGAACCCCTCGCGGTCGGCCCCGCCGATCCGCAGCACCATCCTGTCATCCGCGCGTTCGCCCGGCATCATCACCTCCGTTGATCCGATACCCCACAGCTAATCAACAGCCGTGCCCGCGCCAAGGCATGCCGGCCAATTGACCCCGCCGGAGGGGCGCTTTACCTCTCCAGCGTCCGCGATGAAGGAACCCCCGACATGAGCCTTGCCAACGGCCGCCACTACCTCGCCATTCCCGGTCCCTCGGTCATGCCCGACCGCGTGCTGCAGGCCATGCATCGCCCCGCGCCGAACATCTACACCGGTGAACTCGTGGACATGACGGCAAGCCTCGTCCCCGATCTCAAGGCCATCGCGCGCACCGACCACAACGTCGCCATGTATATCGCCAACGGCCATGGCGCGTGGGAGGCGGCGCTGGTCAACACGCTCAGCCGCGGGGACCGCATCCTGATCCTCGGCACCGGGCGCTTCTGCCTCGGCTGGGGCGAGATGGCCGAGGCGATGGGCGTCGATTGCCAGATCATCGATTTCGGCCCGCGCTCGGACATCGACATGGCCCGCGTCGCCGAAGCGCTGGAGGCCGACACGGACCACCGGATCAAGGCGGTCCTGGCCGTGCAGGTCGATACCTCGACCAGCGTGAAGAACGACATCCTGGGTTTGCGCGAGACGCTGGACGCCGCACGCCACCCCGCGCTGCTCTTCTCCGACAACATCGCCTGCCTGGCCTGCGACGAGTTCCACATGGACGACTGGGGCGTCGACCTCATGGTGACGGGCAGCCAGAAGGGCCTGATGACACCGCCCGGCATGGGCTTCGTCTTCTTCAACGACAAGGCCGACCGCGCGCGCGAGACCGCGGGTCTTGTCACGCCCTACTGGGATTGGCGCCCGCGCGTCACGCCCGATGAATACTACAAGTATTTCAACGGCACCGCGCCGACGCATCACCTCTATGGCTTGCGCACGGCGCTGGACATGATCGCCGAGGAGGGCCTCGAGAATGTCTGGGCCCGCCACGCGACGCTGGCGCGCGCGATCTGGGCAGCGGTCGAGGTCTGGGGCCAGGCCGGACCGGTGCGGCCCAACATCGCCGACCGAGCCAAACGCAGCCACGCCGTGACCACCATCACCTTCGGCCCCGGCAACGGCCAGCGCCTGCGCGAGTGGATGACGGCGAACGCGGGCGTGACGCTGGGCATCCCGCTGGGCGGCGTCGAAGGCGCGGATGCCCAGAAGGAGGACTTCCTGCGCATCGGCCACATGGGCCACGTCAATGCGCACATGGTGCTGGGCGTCATTGCCAACCTTCAGGCCGGCATGGCCGCGCTGCAGATCCCGCACGGGCCCACCGGGCTCGAGGCGGCGGTCAACGTCATCGCCGAAGGCTGAGGCTCAGCGTCGGAACGCGGCGCCGATCTCTGCATCCCGTGACTTTCGCGCCAGCGCCATCTCGGCGTCGTGCTGTCGTTCGCAAAACCTGAGAAGGCTGTGCGTCAGAAGCGCGGCGCCGATCACGCCGACCGCGCCCGTCCAGACCCACAGGACGAAGAGGGAAAAAACCATCAGGGCAAGGCCCATCGCGTAGAAAACCGAGAAATGGGACATTGCCGGGCCTCGTCGTCGTGCGTTGCCCGAATGGTAGCGTCAGGATGTCGCAGGGAAAGACCCGCTGGACGGAAATCCGACGGGCGGCCGTCGGCGTCTCGTGTCAGGGCGCAGTCCGTTCGAGCCAGGCGCGCATGAAGGCAATCTCCTCTTCCTGCGCCGCGATGATGGCCTCGGCCAGCGCCCGCAGTTCCGGGTCGTCACCGTGCTCGATCACGATGAGCGCCATGGCAACCGCGCCCTCGTGATGGGCGATCATGCCACGGGCGAAGTCGATGTCGGCGTCGCCGGAATAGGCGATGTCCATCCCGGCATGCATCTCGGCGTTGGCTGCGCGAAATGCGGCTTCGGCCGGGCCCGTCGCAGCAGAGACGAGAGGGGCGTGGGCTGCGTGATCAGCCTGGGCTTCGAGCAGGCTGGGCGAGAGGACCACCAGTGCGAGGCAGGCGATCGGGACGGCGGCGAGACGCATGACGAGTGCTCCGGTTGATGCGTGAAAACTCAGCGTCTCGGAGCAGGATTTGGCAAGTCACTCTCGCGTGATGGACGCGGCCTCGGACAGCGCGCCCGGCAGGGCGGCCGCAAAGGCCGCGACGTCGGCGGGGCGGCCCACAGACAGGCGGATGCAGCGGTCCTGCGGCGCGGTGAAGGGCATCCGCACGAAGATGCCCTGGGCGACGAGGCTCTTCAGAACCGCACGGGCGAAATCCCCGCCGCCGCCACAGTCGATCGTGACGAAATTCGTGGCCGAAGGCAGTGGGCTCAGCCCGTTTTCGCGCGCGATCGCGGCGATTGCCTCTCGTGCCTCGGCGATGCGCGCGACGGTGGCGCGCAGGTAACCCTGGTCGGCCAGCGCGGCCAATGCGCCGGCCTGCGCCACGCGGCCCATGCCGAAATGGTTGCGTATCTTGTTGAAGGCCGTGATGAACTCGGCCTGCGCGAGGGCATAGCCCACCCGAAGACCCGCGAGCCCGTAGGCCTTGGAGAAGGTGCGGAAACGGATGACGCGCGGATGCATCATGTCGAGCGGCGGGATGGCACCCTCGGGGGCGGTGTCTGCATAGGCTTCATCCAGCGCGAGCACGGTCCCCTCGGGCAGCGCGTCGATCATCGCCTGCACGGTGGCCGCGTCGTGCCAGCTGCCCATCGGGTTGTCGGGGTTGGCGAAGTAGATCAGCTTGGCATCCACCTCGCGCGCCTTGGCAATCAGGGCATCGGGATCTTCGGAGTCCCCCTTGTAGGGCACCTTGTGCAGCACGCCGCCGAACCCCGCGACATGGTAGTTGAAGGTCGGGTAAGCCCCGTCCGAGGTCACCACCGCATCGCCCGGGGCGACGAGTAGTCGGACGAGATAGCCGAGCAGACCATCGATCCCCTCGCCCACCACAACGTTCTCGGCCGCGACACCGTGATGGGCCGCGAGCGCGTGACGCAGCTCCCACACCTCCGGGTCGCCGTACATCCAGGCATCCTGCGCGGCCTTTGCCATCGCCTCGACGGCGCGCGGGCTGGGGCCGAAAACGCTTTCGTTCGCGCCGAGCCGGGCTGCAAAGGCAGCGCCGCGCGCTCGTTCCTGTGTTTCGGGGCCGACGAAGGGAACCGAGGCCGGAAGGCTCTGGACGAGGGGGGTGTAGCGCGGTTGTGTCATGGACGGAGCAGAAGCCCGAAATTTCCCCGTTTCGCAAGGGTTGAGCGCTCAATAGCCCCGACGCACATTGCGTAGATGCCAGACCTGAGCCGCCGCCGCTTCCTGATCCTCACTGTCGCCGCCACGGGGGCCGCGCGCCTGGGCATGCCGGTGGCCGGGCGCATGACCGGGCGGCGCGTCGTGACACTCGTCTACGACAAGGGGCTGGGCGTGATGCGGGCTATCGACCGACTGGCGCGCTGAACGCGCGAAGGGTGATCTGCCGCATTGCGACCCACCCCCGCGATTGGTAAGAAAATTCGACCAATTCGCAGCCGGCCTTGTGGAAGGGAGCCCGCGTCATGCCGAAGATCACCGAGATCGAGGACCTCAAGCGCATCTACAAGCGGCGCGTGCCCAAGATGTTCTACGACTACGCAGAAACCGGCAGTTGGACAGAGCAGACCTTCCGCGACAACTGTTCCGACTTCGACGAGATCCGCCTGCGCCAGCGCATCGCGGTGGACATGGACAACCGCACGACCCGGGCCAAGATGGTCGGGCAGGACTACGCGATGCCCGTCGCGTTGGCGCCCGTGGGCCTGTGCGGCATGCAATCGGCCGATGGCGAGATCAAGGCCGCCCGCGCCGCCGAGAAATTCGGCGTGCCCTTCACGCTCTCGACCCTTTCGATCTGTTCGATCGAGGATATCGCCAGCCACACCTCCGCGCCGTTCTGGTTCCAGGTCTACACGCTGCGAGACGATGATTTCATGCAGCGCCTGTTCGCGCGGGCCAAGGATGCGAAGTGCTCGGCGCTGGTCATCACGGTCGACCTGCAGATCATGGGTCAGCGCCACAAGGACATCAAGAACGGCCTCAGTGCCCCGCCCAAGCTGACGCCGGCCTCGATCCTGAACCTTGCGACCAAGGTCGGCTGGGGCCTCGAGATGCTACAGACCAAGCGGCGGTTCTTCGGCAATGTCGTGGGGCACGCCAAGGGCGTGTCCGACCCCGGTTCGCTCGCATCCTGGACGGCCGAGGCCTTCGACCCCTCGCTCGACTGGGAGCGTATCCGCGAGTTCCGCCGCCGCTGGGACGGCCCCGTGATCCTGAAGGGCATCCTCGACCCCGAGGACGCGAAGATGGCACTCGACGTGGGTGCCGATGCGATCGTGGTCTCGAACCACGGCGGGCGGCAGCTTGACGGGGCGCTCAGTTCGATCCGCATGCTGCCCCAGATCATGGATGCCGTCGGCGACAAGATCGAGGTGCATCTCGACAGCGGCATCCGCTCTGGCCAGGACGTGCTGAAGGCGCTGGCGTTGGGGGCCAAGGGCACGATGATCGGGCGGGCCTTCGTCTACGGCCTTGGCGCGATGGGGCAGCAGGGTGTCACGAAGGCGCTCGAGGTGATCCACAAGGAACTCGACACCACCATGGCGCTTTGCGGCGAACGTGACGTGGCGAACCTGGGGCGGCACAACCTTCTTCTGCCCGAGGATTTCGCCACGCGCTGGAAGTGAACAGCCATCCCTCGCAAGGGTTAACCATTTGTTTCAAATTGTCTGTTTCCACCCGCGCAGTTGCGGGACATCCGCGGCTGCGCTAGGCCAATCGCATCCGAAATGACGGAGCAAAACGCCCCCCGCGGGAAAACCCGGTCACAGCCCATGGAACCGGGATGATGGAAACGGACGCATCGCGCGCATTGTTCGAGCGCGTTCTGGAGGCGCTGAACCGCGCCGAAGGCGACAGCATGGCCCTTATGGCCACCTTCACGACACTGGATCAGGAGACACGGGCGCTGGCGCTGATCCGGGCGCTCCTCTCGGCCGAAGATGCCTTGCGGGCGACCTTCGCGGCGGAGGCCGCGGCACAGCGTGAAGGCGCGCTCGCCCGGCGCGCCGCTCTCGCGCTCGCCATCAGCGCGGATGCGCTCGAGGCGACGACCCCCGACCGGAACCCGGTACGGCTTTCCGAGATGCCGCTGGGCCGCGCCGCCTTCTGAAGGGGCGTTTGCCCCTCGCACGCCCCCGCGCCGCGGGCTAGGGTGCCGCCCATGACCGCCCCTGCCCTCGCCTTCTCCGACGACCAGGCCCAGGCCCATGACCGCATCGCCGAGGCATTGCGCGGCGTGGGCGTGGATATCGACGACGAGACGCTCTCTCCGATGGCCGAGGGCAAGGCCCGGGTCCTCGCCGTGGTCGGCAAGGCAGGCTCGGGCAAGACGCTGCTCCTGGCCGAGTTGGTGCGCGCGCTGGAAGGCGCGGGCGTCGACGTGATCTCGGGCGACTGGGAAGGGCGCCGCCGCAAGGACCGGCGTACCGTCGCCGTGCTCGCGCCCACGAACAAGGCCGCCAGTGTCTTGCGCAGCCGCGGCGTGCCCGCGACCACGATCCACCGCATCCTCTACACCCCCGTCTACGACCCCGAGTTCGAAAAGGTCGCCGAATGGCTGGCCGGTAACGGCGAACGCCCCGAGATCGAGGCGCTGACCGACGCCGCGATGGACCGCGCCAAGGCAGTCTACGAGGTGCATAAATCGGTGCCCGCGGCACTCGCCTCGGCGGGCTTGCGGGGGTCGGATTTCATCACCGGCTGGAAGCGGCGCGAGGATGAGCTGGACATCGGGCTGGTCGATGAATCCTCGATGCTCGACGACCGCCAGTTCGACGACCTGCGCGAGATCTTTCCTTTCCTCCTTCTCTTCGGCGACCCGGCGCAGCTTGCCCCGGTGAACCAGTCCGGCCAGATGGTATTCGACAAGATCAAGGGCGAGAACCGGCTCGACCTTGCCCGCATCCACCGGCAGGACGCCGACAACCCGATCCTCGACCTTGCCCATGCCCTCGGCGACCCGAACCTGAGCTTCGAACGCTTCGAGCGCATGGTCGAGGACGCCGCCCGCCGCGACGACCGCGTGCGGATCGCCCCCCGCGTCGACAGCGACATGATGGCCCGCAGCCCCGTCCTGGTCTGGCGCAACGCCACGCGCATCCGCCTGATCACCGCCTTCCGCAGCGCCCATGGCGCACCCGAGGACGCGCTGATCCCCGGCGAGCCGCTCATTTGCGACGGGATCGAATTGCCCCTGAAACACCGCAAGCGGCGCATCGACCTCGAGGCGCGCGGCCTGATCAAGGGTGCGCCGGTGATCTACCTCGGCCCCGGCTCGCGCCCCGGCTTCTCCCGGCTGCACGTGATCGGCGCCGAGACCCCGCGCTTCTCGGCGGCCTCGATCGTGAAGATCGAGAAACCGGACGAGGAAGAACCCTTCATCCCCTATGCCGCCCGCATGGGTGCGGCCTTCCTGCATGGCGCGGCGGTCACGATCCACAAGGCACAAGGCAGCCAGTGGCCCGAGGTGCAGGTCTTCGCGCCCGACCTCTACGCCGCCTCGCGCGCAGGCCGGATGGAGGCGGGGCAGGCGCTGTGGAAACGGCTGGCCTATGTCGCCATCACGCGGGCCGAGGAACGCCTGATCTGGGTCACGCGTTATGCGCTGGCCAAGCCGAAGCAGGCGCTCGGCATCGCCGATCTGCCCGACCCCGCCGCCCCCCTGTCCCTCGAAGCGGAGGAACCATGACGAAGACCATGATCGTGACCGGCGCCAGCGCCGGCATCGGCGAGGCTGTGGCCCGCGCGATGCTCGAGGCGGGCTGGACCGTGGGCCTCGTCGCGCGCCGCGCCGAGCGGCTCGAGGCGCTGGCCGATCAATATGGCGAGGCCGCGGTTCCCCTGCCCCTCGACGTGACCGACGCCGACGCGGTGCAGGTCTCCTTCCACGATTTCGCCGAGGCGCAGGGGCGTCTCGATTGCCTGTTCAACAACGCGGGCATCTTCACGCCCACGGCGCCGCTTGACGAGATTGCCATCGACGACTGGCGCCGCGCGGTCGACGTGAACCTGACGGGCATGTTCCTCTGCGCGCGGATGGCCTTCCGCCTCATGAGGCGGCAGGCGCCGCAGGGCGGGCGGATCATCATGAACGGCTCGATCTCGGCCCATGTTCCGCGCGCGGGTGCCGCGCCCTACACGGCGACGAAGCACGCCATCACCGGCCTCACGCGTCAGATCGCGCTCGACGGGCGCCCCTATGACATCGCTTGTGGACAGATCGACATCGGCAATGCCGAAACCGACCTCCTGCGCGACGCCGCCCACCAGGCGATGGAGCGCGGCGACGCGCCCCCCGAGGTGATGGATGTGGCCCATGTCGCAACCTCGGTCCGGCACATGGCCGAGCTGCCGCTTTCGGCCAACATCCTCTTCCAGACGATCATGGCGACCAAGATGCCCTACGTCGGGCGTGGCTGATCCCCCGCTTCTCCGTTTCGCAAGTATCCCCGGGGGGGGCGGAAAGACGGGGCCAGAGCCCCCCGAATTTTCGTACGAAAATTCGCAACCGCGCCGCGCCAGCGGCGCGCCCCCTTCCTTCCGGTTTTCTACGAAAACCGCCGCCCTACGACCTGATGTAGCGAAACACCGCCGAGGCGAGCCAACCCGCGGCAATGGCAATGACGATCGACAGGATGCCGTAGGCCAGTGGCCGCTCATGGGCCAGCGTGTAGATGATGCGCTCGAGCCCGACCTTCCTGACCGGGATCGCCTGTTCGAACACGTCCACCACCTCGCCCCCGCGCGTCAGGAAGATGCGCGTCAGGTAATCGCCTTCGGTCAGGTTCGCCGGCAACCGCACGCCGGTGTCGAAGAGCGTCTGCTCCCGGAACCGCACCGCGCCCTCGTTCAACTGGTAGGCGGTGGTGTTGCTGCGGATGCGGATCAGCGCCTCGGTGAAGCTCTCCTGGTCGGCGATGCCTGTGCCCACCGCCCGGATCGCGCGCGGCACCGACACCCGGTGGCGCAAATCCTCGGTCTGGGTCAGCACCTCCTGCAGGGGTCCCGAGGTCGAGACGGCGTAAAAGGTGGGCGCGAGGTCGATCTCGGAAGCATCGGTGTTCACCCAGATGCCGAAGCGGCGGTCCTTGCGGCGGACGGTCGCCGGGCGGCTCGGTCCCTCGACCGTGACGATCACTTCCATCGGGTCCGTGCCCGGAGGCGGCGCCTCCCGGCGCACCGCGCCGAAGATCAGGATCTCGGAACCGTCGAAATTCGTGGTGATCGAAATCGCCTCCTGGCTAAGGCCTGCCACCACCGTCTCCGACCCCGCGGGCGTACCGAAGGCAAGCGCGGCGGCGAGCAGCGCAAGGGGACGCAGCAGCCTCACGGCGCCACCCTCGCCTCGGCGATGGAGTAAAGCTCGGCGGGCTCGAGCACCAGCTCGAGCGCCAGCCGCGCGCAGACGGCCAGCACCATCAGGGCCAACAGGATGCGCAGGTTCTCGGCCTTCATCTTCACGCCGATCCGGGTGCCCACCTGTGCCCCGACCACGCCCCCGAGGATCAGCAGGAGCGCCAGCACCATGTCGACCGAATAGTTCGTCGTCGCATGCATCACCGTCGCGGCCCCGGTGACGAAGATGATCTGGAAGAGCGACGTGCCCACGACGACCTTGGTCGGCATTCCGAGCAGGTAGATCATCGCGGGCACCATCACGAAGCCGCCCCCGACCCCCATGATCGCCGCGAGCAGGCCGACGAAGGCCCCGACCAGCAGCGGCGGGATCACCGAGATATAGAGGCCCGAGGTCCGGAACCGCATCTTGAAGGGCAACCTCTGCATCCAGCCCCGCGCCTTGCGCGGCCCGGGCGCCGCCGGTGCCGGCTGGCGCGCCCGGCGCGCAGCGTTCAAGCTTTCGGCCAGCATCAGCGCGCCGATCACGCCCAGAAACAGCACGTAGGACAGCTGGACCAGCAGATCGACCTGCCCCATCCGGGCGAGTGCGGCGAAGACCTGCACCCCGGCCGCCGTGCCGACGAGCCCCCCGGCAAGCAGGACGATCCCCATCTTGAGGTCCACGGTCTTGCGCTTGAAATGCGCCAGCACGCCCGACACGGACGAGGCCACGATCTGGTTCGTGGAGGTTGCCACCGCCACCGCGGGCGGGATGCCGACGAAAAACAGCAAGGGCGTGATGAGGAAGCCGCCGCCGACCCCGAACATGCCCGACAGGATACCCACCAGCCCGCCAAGGCCGAGCAGCATGAAGGCGTTCACGCTGACCTCGGCGATGGGCAGGTAGATTTGCATGGGTGCAGGCCAGATCCTTGCTCTGGCCCCAGCAATAGCGCGCCCCGTGACCCAAGGCCAGCGGTCAGCCGCGCCGCCCGGCTGCGACGGATCGGAACAGCCGGGCGGCAGAGCGCGTCAGATGACGACCACGTCCAGCGGCGGGAAGCCGTTGAAGCCCACCGAGGCGTAGGACGAGGTATAGGCCCCGCAGTTGCGGATGAGAATCCGGTCGCCCGATTTCAGCGCCAGCGGCAGGGCCACGGGGCGCTTTTCATAGAGCACGTCCGCGCTGTCGCAGGAGGGGCCTGCCAGGATGCAGGGGCCCGTCGCCTCGCCGTCATGGGGGGTGACGAACTGGTAGCGGATCGCCTCGTCCATCGTCTCGGCAAGGCCCGAGAACTTGCCGATGTCGAGATACACCCAGCGGTGCAGGTCGTCCTCGGATTTCCTGGCGACCAACAGCACCTCCGCAGCGATCATGCCGGCCTCGGCCACCATGCCGCGGCCGGGCTCGGCCATGATGCGGATGCCTTCGGGGAAGCGGGCCGAGACCAGATCCATCACCGCGGCGGCATAGGCCGTCGGATGCGGGATCGCATCGCCGTAGAAGGCGGGGAAGCCGCCGCCGATGTTCAGGAGGTCGAGGGCGAACCCGGCGTCTTCCGCGGCGTGCCAGACGGTGGCCACCTGGTCAAGCGTCGAGGCCCACATCTGAGGATCGCGGGTCTGCGAGCCGACGTGGAAGCTGAGTCCCACGGGCCGCAGGCCCAGATCGCGCGCCTGCGCCATGAGCGCCAGCGCGGTGTCGCGCGTCGTGCCGAACTTGCGCGTCAGCGGCCAGTCGGCGCCCGAAGCCTCGACCAGCAGGCGGATGTAGACCTCGGCGCCCGGCGCATGCTCGGCGATCTTGGCAATCTCTTCCGACGCGTCCGCGGCGAAAAGCGTGATGCCCGCGCGATGCGCGAAGGCGATGTCCGAGGCGCGCTTGACCGTGTTGCCGTAGGAAATCGTCTCGGGATGCGCGCCGTGCGAAAGGCACAGCTCGATCTCGCCGCGCGAGGCGGCATCGAAGTGGCTGCCCAGGTCGACGAGCCGGTCGATGATCGCATCGGCCGGGTTCGCCTTGACGGCATAATGGATCGCGGCGCGGCCCAGACCGGACGAGAGCGCGCGGTACTGCTGCTCGACGCGGTCGATGTCGATCACGAGCGTCGGCCGCTCGAACGTGTGTGCTGCGATGAAGCCCTCGAGACGGGCGGATGCGACAGGAAAGGAGGCCGAGAAATCGGCAATCGTAGCGTTCATGGTCATCTCCGACAGACCGGGGGCCAGTGGCCCCGCAACTTCCAAGGGAGACGTTACCGTCGCTACGTAACTGCGATGGTTATCCCGGGGAGGATCCCCGACTTACCACCCGTGACAGAGGCGCGTGCGTTGGCGTCTTGCGGCGGGCGTATGGGGCTTTGCCCGAGTCGGCGCAAGAAGAATTTCACAGCGCCCTGCAAAACCGACTTGCGCAAGCTGGCCTGTTGCGGTGACGCAACGGCAGTCGAAACCGGCCCCTCAGTCGGTGACGGGTCTTTCCGCCTGTTCCGGGGGCGCGGGCGGCTTGGCCGACCCACCGAACCAGGGGCGGCGCGGCCCCTCCTGCGGGGGGCCGTACCAATCCTCGTTGCGGGTCATGTACATGGTCAGCGCCAGCGCGAGGAAGGCGAGCGTCGAGCCTGCGAGCAGCGCGTAATCGGCAGACCGCAGGATCAGGTAGAGCACCCCGTAGGTCACCGCGAGCATGATCGCCAGAACGCCCGTCCGCTTGCCGAGCTTCAGCCCCAGCGCGCCGAACATCGTCAGAAGCGCCGTCGTCGCCCCCGCCGACAGCGCGTAGGCGGCACCGAAGCCGATCTGTTCGGCGTAGGACACCATCAGGAGGACGAAGACCGACTGCGCCAGCCCGATCA
The DNA here is from genome assembly GCA_965661995.1 of Roseicyclus sp. GTDB lineage: Bacteria > Pseudomonadota > Alphaproteobacteria > Rhodobacterales > Rhodobacteraceae > Roseicyclus. Next base: position 348 of record CBFIFZ010000016.1, on the reverse strand, counting down.
GGATGTATTGCACCGGATGCGTGGGCTTGCCCGTACGCCCCTCGATCAGAAGGACGGTCAGGAAGGTCAGCGCGATGAAGAGGATGCCGTAGCGCGCGGCCCGGAAGGCCTGCTGGTAGAAATCGTTGGGCTGGAAGTAGCGCACGCCGAAGGCCGATTGCTGGCGCGCGACGCCGTCGTAATCCTCGCGCGCGGCCTGCGGCAGGGGACGGGCGAGATGCGGGATCGTCCATGTGGCGCTGAAGCCCTCGTCCGTGATCTCGGACGCGTCGGGCAGGAAGGCGCCGAAGAAGCTGGGGTGGGGCCAGTCGCTGGTCATCGTGACCGTGCTGTCGCGGCCCATGGGCG
>CBFIFZ010000015.1:0-25357 GCA_965661995.1 Roseicyclus sp. | reverse complement strand
CCTGCAGGAAAACGCCGGCACCCGTGGAGGAGGTCGAGCATGAACTGGGACGATCTGCGCGTGTTTCTCGCGGTGGCCCGCGCCGAAGGGCTGTCGGGTGCTGCCCGCGGCCTGCGCCTCGACCCGGCCACGGCGGGCCGACGCATCGCGCGGCTCGAGCGCAGCCTCGGCGCGGTGCTGTTTGCCAAGTCGCCGCAGGGCTATGCCCTGACCGAGGCGGGCCAGCGCCTTTTGCCGCGCGCCGAGGCGGCGGAGGCCGCCCTGGCCGAGGGGCAGGCCGAAACCGCCGGGGCAGGGGGCGAGCGGCTCTCGGGCACGATCCGCATCGGCGCGCCGGATGGCTGCGCAAATTACCTTCTGCCGCAGGTCTGCGCGGGGATCGGTGCGGCGCATCCCGATCTCGACCTGCAGATCCTGGCCCTTCCGCGCGTCGTGAACCTGTCGCGGCGCGAGGCTGACCTGGCGATCACCGTCTCGCAGCCCGCAACCCAAAGGCTGCGGGCCGAGAAGCTTTCGGATTACCACCTGTCGCTCGCCGCCTCCGTCGGCTGGCTGGCCCGGCACGGCCCGCCCGACAGCCCCGAGGCGCTGAAAGGCGCGCGGATGATCGGCTACATCCCCGACATGATCTTCGATGCGGAGCTCGACTATCTCGCTCAGTTCGGCGTGACTCGTGTCCCGCTCGCCTCGAATGCCGTGTCGGTGCAGCTTAACCTCGCCCGCGCGGGCGCGGGTTTGGCCATCGTGCATGATTTCGCCTTGCCCGCCGCACCGGAACTCGTCCGTGTTCTGCCCGATGCCGTGCGCCTGAAACGCAGCTTCTGGCTCGTCACCCACGCGGGTCCACGCGATGCGCGGCTCGATCGGGTCTCGACCCTTCTGCGCGACGGGATGCGCGCCGAGATCGCCCGGCTCGAGGCGCTGGCCGCCTGAAATACCCGTTTCCCTTGACAGATCAACCTGCGCGGGTGGACGCTGCCGCCAGGGACGGAGAGAACAAGGGAGGCAGATCATGCTGGTGCAGCAGATCCTGAAATCGAAATCCGATGATGGTGTGGTGACGATTGCCCCGGGAACCCGGTTGGAGGAGGCCGCGACGATGCTCGCCCAGCGCAAGATCGGCGCGGTCGTGGTGTCACCCGATGGCAAGGCGGTCGCGGGCATCCTGTCGGAGCGCGACATCGTGCGCGAACTGGCCGCCCGAGGTGCCGCCTGCATGGCGACCGGCGTCGAAGACGTGATGACGCACGACATTATCACCTGCTCGCGCTCCGACAGCTCGGACGCGGTGCTTGCCATGATGACCAAGGGCCGCTTCCGCCACCTGCCGGTGGTCGAGGAGGGCGAGATGGTCGGCCTCATCTCCATCGGCGACGTGGTCAAGGCACAGCTGTCGGAACTGGCGATGGAAAAGGAAGCCCTCGAAGGCATGATCAAGGGCTTCTGAGGCAGCAACCCGGTCCGGACTGCGACGCGCCGGGGGCTTGCATTGCCCCGGCGCGGGTGATTGTGTCCGGCGCGACGAGGACGGCACCGGCAGGGACAGCGCGATGCGGACAGGGCTATACCCGGGTACATTCGACCCGATCACCTTGGGGCATGTCGACATCATCGAGCGGGCCTGCCTGCTGGTCGACCGGCTTGTGATCGGTGTCGCGATCAACCGCGACAAGGGTCCGCTCTTCTCGCTCGAGGAACGCGTCGCGATGGTCGAGGCCGAAAGCGCGCGCCTGTCGGAAAAGACCGGCACCGTGATCGTGGCCCATCCGTTCGAGAACCTGTTGATCGACTGCGCGCGCGATGTCGGCGCGTCGATCATCATCCGCGGCCTGCGCGCGGTTGCCGATTTCGAATACGAATACCAGATGGTGGGCATGAACCGGAAACTGGATGCCGGGATCGACACCGTCTTCCTCATGGCCGATGCCGACCGACAGGCCATCGCCTCGAAACTGGTCAAGGAAATCGCGCGGCTTGGCGGGGATGTCTCGCCCTTCGTGCGGCCCGAGATCAAGGCCGCGCTCGACGAGAAGTTCGGCAAGTAACACCCTGACAACGATAGAAAAGGAGGCTTGGCCCATGGCCGAGATCAAGGACCCCGAGAACACCATCCTCATCGAGCTGAAGACCGGCACGGTCACCATCGAGCTGCTGCCCGACGTGGCGCCCCAGCACGCTGCGCGGATGAAGGAGCTGGCGCGCGAAGGCGCCTATGACGGCGTGATCTTCCACCGCGTGATCGACGGTTTCATGGCCCAGACCGGCGACGTGGAACACGGGAAAGAGGGCGGCAACATCCGTCGCGCAGGCACCGGTGGGTCCTCGAAGCCCGACCTTCCGGCGGAGTTCTCCAAGCTGCCGCACGACCGCGGCACCCTTGGCGCGGCGCGCTCGCAGAACCCCAACTCGGCCAACAGCCAGTTCTTCATCAACTTCAGCGACAACCACTTCCTCAACGGTCAGTACACGGTCTATGGCCGCGTGATCGGGGGCATGGAGCATGTCGACCAGATCACCCGCGGTGAGCCGCCGGCGAACCCCGACAAGATGATCAGCGTCAAGGTCGCCGCCGATGCGTAAGCTGGCACTGGCCTTCTGCCTTCTGGGCACGCCGGTCTTCGCGACGGGGCTCGAGATCGACATCGCGGGCGAGGCCGAAGGTACCGTCGTGATCGACCTGTTCGAAGAGGTCGCGCCCCTGCACGTCGAGCGGATCACCACGCTGGCCGCCGAGGGCGCCTATGACGACGTGGTCTTTCACCGCGTGATCGACCGGTTCATGGCGCAGACCGGCGACGTGGAGTTCGGCCGCATGGGGCAGGACATGCGCTATGCGGGGCGGGGCGGGTCGGCCTACCCCGATCTCCCGGCCGAGTTCTCGGACATCACCTTCGACCGGGGTGTGATCGGCATGGCACGGGCGCAAAGCCCCGACAGCGCCAATTCGCAGTTCTTCATCATGTTCGAGCCTGGGCCGTTTCTCGACGGGGATTACACCGTGGTCGGGCAGGTGGTCGAAGGGATGGAGGTCGTCGACGCGATCAAGCGCGGGCGCGGGCGCAACGGAGCCGTGATCGGCCCGCCCGACCGCATGACCGCCCTGCGTGTCCGCGAGGACGATCCCCAACCGCCCCCACTCGAAGAGGGTGCGGCAGAGAGCCAGTGACGGGGCACTGACACCGCGACACAAGCGCGTGAGGGGGGGCATACGTGCCCCCCTTTTTCGTGGCATGCTGCGGTTGTCCCTGAAGGAGGCCCGCATGAAGCCGCTGATCTTCGCCCTTGGGCTTGGCGCGACGCTGCTTGCCGCGTCGCTGGCCGCGCAGTCGCCCCGCTGGGCCGCCGACTGGCCGAATACCGATTTCGACACGCGCACGGTCGATCTGTCCGAGATCCGCTCGGGCGGCGTGCCGCGTGATGGCATCCCCTCGGTCGAAAACCCCGCTCTCCTGCGCGTGTCGCAGGAAACCCGTCTGGAAGATGCCGAACCCGTGGTGACCCTTGCCCTGCCGGGCGAGACCCCGCGCGCCTACCCGATCCGCTACCTCACATGGCATGAGATCGTGAACGACACGGTCGGCGGTCGGCCCGTGGCCGTCACCTTCTGCCCCTTGTGCAACTTGGCGCTGGCCTTCGACCGGCGCGTGGAGGGCCGCGTGCTGGAGTTTGGCGTGTCCGGCAACCTGCGCAACTCGGACCTGGTCATGTACGACCGCCAGACGGAAAGCTGGTGGCAACAGGCCACTGGCGAGGGGATCGTGGGCGAGATGGCAGGTGTTGACCTGACCGAGATCCCGATCTGGATGGAAAGCTGGAACAGCTTTCGCAGCGCCTATCCCGACGGTCTCGTGATGGATGAACCCGCCGCGCGGCGGCCCTACGGGCGCAATCCCTACGTGGGGTATGACAGCTCGGCCCGGCCCTTCCTCTATTCCGGCGAAGACCCGCCGCATGGCATCGAACCGCTTGCGCGCATCGTGCGGGTGGACGACCGCGCATGGCCGCTGGAGCGGCTGGCGCGGGCGGGCGAGATCACCGAGGCGGGCGTGACGATCAGCTGGGAGGCCGGCAAGGCCTCGGCGCTTGACACGGCCGATATCGCCGAGGGGCGTGACGTGGGACAGATCCGGGTCAGGGACGGGCAGGGGCGCGACGTCGTCCATGACGTGATGTTCGCCTTCGCCTTCCACGCCTTCTGGCCCGAGGGCGACTGGATGCTGGGCAACTAGCGCGCGGGGGCACGCGCCTTGCGTGCTGCGCTTGCAGCAACGCCCTTGCGGGGCGCACGGGAAAGCCGCATCGTGATGCATGGAATCGATGCGCGCCCCTGGAGGTCCGCGCGAGGGGGCAGGACACGGGTGAGCGTCTACGGCAAGGCCATGCGAAGCGAGGCGGGCAAGGGGCTGACCCTCATCAGCCCGACGCTGCTTTATGCGCTTCTGCTGCTCGCCGCCCCGCTCATCAGCATCGTCCTGCTCAGTTTCTGGACGCAGAACTTCCTGACGATCCAGCGCGATTTCACCACAGCGAACTACGCCGAGGCGCTCACCGACCCTCTCTACCGCGAGCTTATGCTGCGCTCCTTGCGCATCTCGGGCATGGTCACGCTGGTCACGGTCGCGCTGGCCTTTCCGGTGGCCTATTTCATCTCGTTCCACGTCCGGCCCGACCGCAAGTCGCTGTGGCTTTTCCTGATCACTATCCCGTTCTGGACCAGCTACCTGATCCGCGTCTTCCTGTGGCGCGTGATCCTCGCCTATGACGGGCCGGTCAATTCTGGCCTGATGGCCGTGGGCCTCATCGACGAGATCCTGCCGATCTTCGTGAGCCTCGAGAAGATCGACCGGTCGCTGCTCGAGGCCTCGCGCGATCTGGGCGAGAGCAAGGCCATGACCTTCCTGCGCGTGACCCTGCCCTTGGCCATGCCCGGCGTGCTGGCCGCGGTTCTGATCGTCTTCATCCCCACGGTGGGCGATTACGTCACCCCGCGACTCGTCGGCGGGTCGGGCGGCACCATGATCGCCAACATGATCTACGCCCAGATCTTCGACCTGAACGACCGTCCGATGGGGGCGACACTGGCGGTGCTGGCCATGATGATCGTGGCGATGGTGCTTCTGTGGGGCATTTCGCGGCTGCGGTTCTGGCTGTCGCTTGCGGATCGCGCGGGCGGGGGGGTGAAGGGAATGGGCGTGGCGCTCGCCGCGGCCCTGGCCGAGGTGCTGGTGCTGCGCGCGCTCTTCACGCTGGGTCCGGCGCTGCTTGGCCCCGGCGTCGCGGTGATCGTGCTTCTGGCGCTGGCGACGGCGGGCTCGGTCCTGATCCTGATGCGCGTGCCCAAGGGGAGGTGGGGGATATGAGGCTGACGCCGCTCACCGTCTTCGCCGGTCTCTACCTTCTGGTGCTGTACGCGCCCATCGTCCTCCTGCCGCTGTTCGCCTTCAACGACGGCACGGTCATCGCCTTCCCGCTGCAGGGCTTCACCACGCAATGGTTCGCCGCGCTGCTCGACACGCCCGCGCTGCACCAGGCGACGCTCAACTCGCTGATCATCGCGGTCTCGACGGCCGTCTTCGCCACCATCCTTGGCCTTTTCGCCGCCCGCGCGGCCACGCGCTACAACTTCCCCGCCAAGGGCGGGATCGTGGGCTTCATTATGCTGCCGCTCGTGCTGCCCGAGGTGATCGTTGCGATCTCGCTCCTGATCGTGCTGATGCAACTGGGGCTCAGCAGCGGCACATGGTCGATCATCGCGGGTCACACGCTGATCTGCACGCCCTTCGCCATCGCGATCCTGCAAGGCAGTTTCTCGAACATGGACCGCAGCCTCGAGGAGGCCGCCGTCGACCTTGGCGAAACGCCCTGGTCGACCTTCCGGCTGATCACCCTGCCGCTGGTGACGCCCGGCATCATCGCCTCGCTCTTGATCTGTTTCACCATCTCGCTGGACGAGTTCATTATCGCCTTCTTCCTCTCGGGCAACGAGCCGACGCTGCCGGTCTATCTTTGGGGGCAGTTGCGCTTCCCGGCGCGCTTGCCGGTGGTGATGGCGCTCGGCACGATCCTCGTGATCCTGTCGGTGCTGCTGCTCGTCCTTGCCGAAACCTTCCGCCGCCGCGGCCTGAAACGCGCGGGGCTCAAAGACACCGGAGGCTTCCTGTGAGCCAGACCAAGGGCCAGCCCATCATCACGCTCGAGGGCGTGCAGAAATATTACGGAGATTACCACGCGCTGCGCGGCATCTCGGCCGAGATCAGGGCCGGAGAGTTCTTCTCGCTCCTCGGCCCCTCGGGCTGCGGCAAGACCACGCTACTGCGCGCCATCGCGGGGTTCGAGGATATCTCGGGCGGGGTGATCCGCCTTGACGGGCGCGACATGGAAGGCGTACCGCCGAACCGGCGCCCGACCAACATGGTGTTCCAGTCCTACGCGATATTCCCGCATATGAGTGTCTCCGAGAACGTCGGCTTCGGCCTGCGCCGGTCCTCGATGAGCGCTGACGAAAAGCGCCGCGCGGTGGGCGAGGCGCTGGAGATGGTGGGGCTGGGCAAGTTCGGGGGCCGCGCCGCGCATGCGCTGTCGGGCGGGCAGCGCCAGCGGGTTGCGCTGGCACGCGCGCTGATCCTGAAGCCCAAGGTGCTGTTGCTGGACGAGCCCCTGTCGGCACTCGACAAGAAGATGCGCGAGGTGATGCAGGTCGAGCTGATCAAGCTGCAGCGCGAGGTGGGGATCACCTTCATCCTCGTGACCCACGACCAGGAAGAGGCGCTGGTGATGTCGGACCGCATCGCGGTCATGTTCGAGGGCGAGATCGCGCAGCTCGACGACCCCGAAACGCTCTACCGCCGCCCCAACTCGCGCCGCGTGGCCGAGTTCATCGGGATGATGAACTTCCTGCCCGCCCGCGTGCTGCCCACGGGGCCCGGCGGCGGGCGAATCGCGCTTGAGGTGGCGGGCCTCGGCCCGGCCGAGATCGAGGCCGTGCAATGCCCCAACGGCGCCAACGTGGGCGAGGCCGAGATCGGCGTGCGCCCCGAAAGCCTGACCGTGCTCTACGAGGGCCAGAGTGCCGAGGGCGGACGCGAAGCCGAGGGAACGGTGAAAGAGGTCGTCTATTACGGCGACATGACCTATTATGACATCCTGCTCGACGGCGCGCCTGCGCCGGTGCGTGTCTCCATGCGCAACATGCCGGGCCGCCGCGTGCTGGACTACGGCGCGCGCACGCGGCTGGCATGGGACCCGCGCTCGATGGTGATGTTCAGCTGAGCGGCGACCCGGGCCGTGTTGACATTCGGCGGCCAAGGGCATTGCCTCTCACCATCGACTGCAGGCGAGTACCGGGTCACGGTCAGATCGGACCATCGAGACCGACCCAGACCCTCGCCCGCGCGGCCATCTGTGTGGGAAAGAGTGATGACCAAGGTTTTCGTCATCGGGTTCAACAAATGTGGAACCACGTCGCTTCACGCCTTCTTCCGGGCATCCGGCCTGTCCTGCGCCCATTGGCGCCTGTCGCGTGACCGGACGCTTGCCGAGGCGATGTTCTCGAACCTGTCGCTGCAGCGACATGTGCTCGAGGGGTTTGCGGGCTTCGACGTCTACAGCGATCTGAACCATCTGTCGGACAGGGTGCACCTCGAGGCGAACACGCTCTTCAGGACCATCGATGCCACGGTGCCCGATGCGCGGTTCATCCTGAACACGAGGGACAAGGACCGTTGGCTTGCCTCCCGCTCGCGGCACGGCAGCCCGACCACCGGGTCCTTCCTGGCGCGCGCGTGCAAATGCTACGGCGCCTCGCGCGAGGAGGTGCTGGCGATCTGGAGGGATCAGTGGGACCGGCATCATGCGGCGGTGACCGAGTATTTCGCGCACAAACCCGGGAAGCTGCTTGTCTTCGATATCGAGATCGACCCCGTCGACAAGCTGGTTTCCTTTTTCGACGGCTCATTCCAGCTCGACCCGCGGCACTGGGGCTGGCGCAACCGGACCGGCGCGCGCGCCGGGTGATGTCCCTGAAGGACCGGCGTCAGGGCCGCAGGCTGTGCGCATTCCGTGCAAAGTGCCGCGCCAGACTGCTTTCGTGCAGAAAGGCCAGGACCGGGTCGGACAGGTAGACCTCCATCAGGGCCGATGTCCGCTCGAGGAACCGGTCGATGTCGCGGTTTTCCTCGGTGTTGGTGTCACCCTTCCGGAACTTGTCGCCCTTGCCGTAGGGCAAGCCCGGCTTGGCCCCGCGGCCTCGTCGTTTCTTCAGGTCGAATTCCTGCAGGCTCTTTACCGAATAATGATTGAGCGAACAGATCACGTGGCGCTGTGCAAGCGCGTCGCTTACGGCGGGGGGGCGCCCCATCTGGTCCTCGTGATCGACCGTCGTGCCATCGGGATAGACGAATGTCTCGATCGGTGCCCTCGGCCAGGGCCGGTGCATCCCGAAGCTCTTGAACAGGTCGCGAGGCCTGTGGAAGCTCTTGAAGAAGCGATTGGCCGGATGAACGAAAGGCGCGCAGCGCCGGAACCGCCGCGTCACCATCTGGTCGGTCCAGGTCTCCTGTCCCGCGCTGCCGAAGTTCAGCCAGTTCACCGCGATCGCATCCGCGTCGGGGCGGTCGGCAAGGAAATCGGTGACGCTGTCATGCCGCTTGGGGACGAAGAACTCGTCGCCATCCATACAGAAGACCCAATCCGCGGTCTTGTAGGCCTCCATGCCCCTGAAGATCTTGTAGGAATGCGACTGGGGGTTGTTCTCGAACTCGTGGTTCTTCACGAAACTGATTTCGCCCATCCCCTCGAGGCGCTTGAGGATCAGGTCGGTGAAATCGCCGGAATCGTTCTCGAAGATGACGACGTGGTCGAACCCGACGGCCTTGTGGAACGCGAGCCACTCGATCACGTAGGGCCCCTCGTTCTTGAGGGACGTCACCAGTACTAGCTTCATGGTCACACCGGCACTCGTCACGACGCCCTGTCAGGTCGGCCCGCGCGCCGCGGTGCGCTGGCCGCCACCACGGGCTCACCCAGCACCTACACCCTAAGGCCGAGGCGCCGCAATGGCATGTCAGCGTCGCGCTGTCTGCAGCCAGATCCCGTCCTTCGCGCGCACGGTCAGGTAGGCCACCGGCACCGGATCGCGCCTCGCGACCCTTTCGAACCGGAAGGCCCGCACCAGCATCGCCAGCAGAAGCGGCCCCTCGACCATGGCGAACCCCGCCCCGGTGCAGACGCGCGCGCCCGCCGAGAAGGGGATGAAGGCCGCGCGCAGGCATTGCCTGCCGTTCTCGGTCTGCCAACGGGCCGGGTCGAACCCGTCGGGGTTCTCCCACAGGCGTTCATGCCGGTGCAGGTGCCAGGGCGAGAGAACGATCTGGCTGCCCTTCGGCAGGTCTCGGTCGCGGAAGCGTTCGGGGCAGGTCGTCTCGCGCACCATCATGGGCACCGGCGGATACAGCCGGAGCGCCTCGCGGAACACGTCGCGCGCAAGGCGCAGCTTGCCCATCACCGCGAAATCGGGCCCCTCCGCCAGCGCGGCCTCGGCCTCCTCGGCGAGGCGGTCCTGCCATTCGGGGTAGCGGGCCAGGAGGTAGAGCGCCCATCCCAACGCCGAGGCGCTGGTTTCGTGGCCCGCGAGAAAGAAGATCGCGACCTGGTCGACCATCTCCTCGGTGGTGAAGCGCGCGCCCGTCACCGGATCGGCGGTGGTCATGATCTTGGTGGCCAGGTCATCGGGGGCGGTGCCCGCCTCGATCTTGGCCATTCGCGTCGCGGTCAGCCGCGTGATCAGGTCGCGGATCGCGCGGGCCGTGCGGCGCGTCTCGGCGCGGTGTCCGCGCGGCATCCAGCGGGGCAGCGGCACGAAGGCTGCGGCGTTCAGGATCGGCTGGGTGCGCTGGTAGGCGCGGAACTGGTGAAAGACGGCGCTGGCGATCTCGTCCTCGATCGGCAGGGAAAAGAGCGTGCGGAAGATGACATCGGCGGCGGCATGGCTCATGTCCTCCTCCACCTCGCGCGTGCCTTCGCCCATGCGCGCGACCGCGGCCTCGCCCGCCGCCCACATCGCCGGGAAGGTGTCGCGCAGCCGTCCGCCTTCGAAAGCGGGGTCGATGATCCGGCGCTGGCGGGCCCATGTCTCGCCATTGGTCAGGAAGACCGACTCGCCCAGCAGCGGCCGCAGCCCTTCGCCAACCCGGTCGGATTTCGGGAAATCCATCGGCCGGGCCTTCAGCACCTCGTCCACAAGGGCGGGCTGGTTCACAAGGTAGGAGCGGAAGAAGGGCGTGCGGAACTCGGCCATCCACGCGCGGTAGAGGCGCGCGGGTTGCGCCGACAGGATGTCCTGCCGGAACAGCCGCATGTAACGCCAGAGCGAGACGCGCTCGGCGCGCGCAGGCGGCTTGGGCGGCAGGTCGGGCACGTCGCTCATGCGGCCATATCGGTGAATCGGTTCACCGGGCGCTCGATCCGGCTTTTCGACGGTGGCCTCCCGGCATAGCGGGTGGCAAGCCGCAGCGGCCCCGCCGTGATGCGAAAATAATCGTAGTCGCCGGGGGCGCCGGGCAGGTTGTCGAAGGCGTTCAGATACTGGAAATGCAGCTCGAAGAGCTGCCAGCGCAGCGCCTTCCACGTCTCGGGCCTCAAGGTCCGGCTGAAGGCCGCCGAGATCACCAGCGGCCAGCGCTTGCCCTCGGGCGCCACGCCCGAGACCGAGACCGGATCGCAGAGCGCGAAGGCGCAGCCATCGCCGGGGGCGGTCACGTCGACCCACGTGACCTCGTCCCGCGCCGAGAGATAGGCGAGGTCCGCGCGCAACCGTGTGGCGCCGGGCAGGAAGCTCACCATCGGGACGACATGGCCAAGCGTCAGCAGCGACAGCGCCGGGCCACCCGCGGGCACGCGGCCCGCCCGGATCAGGTCGGCGAGGATCGAGACCGCGATATAGGCGCCCGAGGAATGCCCGACGATCAGCAGCTCGTCGATGTCGGTGGCAAGCGCCTCGGCGATCTGGTCGGCAAACTCGGCCATCCGCGCCTCCTGCACGGGCGGGTAGGCGCCGCGCTGCTGCGCGGAAAAGGCGTAGTCATGCATCAGGTACCAGGCCAGCACGTGATCGCGCCGCTGGCACCAGCGCAGGAAGGCGCCCGCGCCGACCACGCCGCCCGCCGCAGCGATGAGCAGCAACACCAGGTCGAAGGGCCGTCCCACGGGGCCGCCCTGCAGCGCCTCCAGCGCGAAAAGGCCCGTCAGGAGCAATGCCGTGTAGACCACGAAGCCGAGCGCCAGCGCCAGCGCCGCCTGCGCCAGCAGGACCGCCACCGGGTAAAGTGCGGCGATCACCGGCCCTTTCCTGAGCCGCATCAGCCGGAACAGCGCACCCGAGCCGATATAGGCCCAGGCCGTGCGCGCCAGCTGCCCGTAGGTGGCCAAAGGCCCCTGTTTCATCGAACCGCGCACGATGTCTGCCCAGTACATGACCTCCACGTCGGCATGGGTCTCACCGCCCTCGATCCGACCGGTCACATGCCAGCCGAAGCGGCCCCGTGTCTCTTTCCTGCCGATTTCGATTTCGTAGCCGGAAAGCTCCGCCTGCCGGGCCGATTGCGTGCGGTAGCGTTCGCGGTACTTGCGCGGCGGCACGGGGTCATAGCCGGGGATATACATCACCCGGCGCCTGCGGACCTCGGGCCGGGTCGCGGATGCGGGCGCGTCACTCATCATGGGGCGAAAGCCTAGACCGGAATTCGGGCGCGCTTAAGGCAATTCGCTCAGCCGAGCGCGCCGAGCGCCGGGAAGGTCTCGAGCAGCCAGAAGGAAAAGGCCGAGAAGGCGCCGGTCATCAGCGCCACGCCCACGGCGACCAGGAGGACGCCCATGGCGCGCTCAATGGTCTTCATGTGGCGCTTCAGGCGGTTCATCACGCCCATCGCCTTGTCGATGAAGCCCGCGGCGAGCAGGAAAGGGATGCCGAGGCCCACGGCATAGACCGCCAGAAGCGTCGTGCCCTTCTGCACGCTCGCCTCGGTCGCCGCGATCGACAGGATCGCGCCGAGCTGCGGGCCGATGCAGGGCGTCCAGCCGAAGGCGAAGGCAAGCCCGAGGATATAGGCCCCCAGCGCCGAGCCACCCTGATCGCCCGCGTCGAGCCGCGCCTCGCGGTTGAGGATCGGGATGGTGATGAACCCGAGGAAATGCAGCCCGAAGACGATGATCACCGCGCCCGCGATCTGCGACAGCAGGATCTGGTTCTGCAGGAAGAACTGCCCGAAGATCGAGGCGGTGAAGCCGAGGAAGACGAAGACCGTCGAAAGGCCGAGCACGAAAAAGCTGGCCGCCAGCAGCGCCTTGCGGCGTGCGGCGCGGGCATCGCTGTCGATCTCGGCCATGGTGATGCCGCCCATGTAGGCGAGATAGGGCGGCACGATGGGCAGGACGCAGGGCGACAGAAAGCTCAGGATCCCCGCCACGAAGGCGACGAGCATGGCAGGCAGCAGGCTGGCGTCGAAAAGGTCGATCCCGAACATGCGCCAAGACCTAGCCGCTTCGGCGGGCCGCGTCACGCGCCAACGCGTCACATTCGCGTGGCGGCGGGCAGGGCGTAGGGCAGGGCATGGATTGGGATGTCGAAATCGACGCGCAGGGGCTGAAATGCCCCCTGCCTGTGTTGCGGTTGCGTCAGCGCCTTGCGGCGCTGCGGCAGGGCCAGGTGGTGCGCCTTGTCGCCGATGATCCGATGGCCGAGATCGACGTGCCGCATTTCTGCGCCGAGCAGGGACACAGGCTGCTGGCCTCCGAGATGCGCGGGGCAGCGACGGTGTTCTTTGTGGCGAAAGGCTAGCGCGCCCCGGCGCGCTGCTCGGGCGGGCCGAAAAACTGCAGTTTTTCGAGGGCGCGAAACTGCAGTTTCGCGGGTTCGTTTTGCTGCAGCAAAACGCCATCGGAAAACTGCAGTTTTCCGCCGCCTCATGGCCGGTCGCGCGGGCGCAGGATGCGCACCGGGTCCTGGTTGCAGAAGATCACGATCTGGCCCGCGTTCTCGACCGCGCGGAAGCCGCGGCGGTAGACCTCCGCGATGAAGGCCTCGCGGCCGATATAGCGCTCCACATCGCGCGTGGCGCGGCGGATCACCTTGCCCTGCCGGGCCTGTCGCGACCGGAACACATCGGCCAGAAAGGCCTCGGGCGAATGATTGGGGGGGAAGCGGTCCATGGCTGCCACCATGCCCCGCCATTGGTTAAACCAATGCTAACGACCGGCCTTCAGCCGCTCCAGCACGTAGACCCGGATCGCCGAGGCCAGCCCGGATTTCGCCCCACGCGCAGCGTCGATCTCGGCGACCAGCTCGTTCACCGATTTGCCTTCGGCCTCGGCGATGCGGCGCAGCTCGTCCCAGAACGCATCTTCCAGCGACACGCTTGTGCGATGCCCCTGCAGCGTCAGCGAGTGCTTGCGCGGGCGCGCGGTGCCGCTCATTCCTCACGCTCCCCCTTGGGCTCGGAGGGGCTGCGCCGATGGGCGTCAAGATGCGCGGTCTCGGCCTTGGCGCGCGCCTCCTCGGCCTGGCGCTCGGCCTTGGTGCGCCCGAAACGGGCGGCGTTGGCATCGGCCTCCCGGCGCTTTTCGGCGCGGGCGCGCTCCTTGCGGACCCGTCCAAGGTTGATCACGTCACGCGCCATGGCCCGTCCCCTCCGTCAGCGCGCGCCATCCCGCCCGGCATCGGCCCGCCAAGGGCGAGCGCGATACCCAAAGGCAGGAGAAGCGCGCGCAGGCCCATCACCCCTTGGGTCCGATCATCTCTTCGGGGCGCACGACGCGGTCGAAGGTTTCCTCGTCCACGAAGCCCAGCTTGATCGCCTCTTCCTTGAGCGTCGTGCCGTTCTTGTGCGCGGTCTTGGCGACCTTGGTGGCGTTGTCATAGCCGATGGTGGGCGCCAGCGCGGTCACCAGCATGAGGCTTTCCTTCATCAGCCGGTCGATCCGCTCGACATTGGCCTGCGTGCCCGCCAGCATCCGCTCGGTGAAGCTGTCGGCGGCATTGCCCAGAAGCGTCATGGACTGCAGCAGGTTGTAGGCCATCATCGGGTTGTAGACGTTCAGCTCGAAGTGCCCCTGGCTGCCGGCAAAGGCGATCGCCGCGTCATTGCCCAGGATATGGGCGCAGACCTGCGTCATGGCTTCCGCCTGCGTCGGGTTCACCTTGCCCGGCATGATCGAGCTGCCCGGCTCGTTTTCCGGCAGGATCAGCTCACCCAGCCCCGAGCGGGGGCCGGAGCCGAGAAAGCGCATGTCATTGGCGATCTTGTAGCAGGCCATGGCCGCGGTCTTGATCGCGCCCGACATGAAGACCATCGCGTCATGGGCGGCCAGCGCCTCGAACTTGTTGGGGGCGGTGACGAAGGGCAGGCCGGTGATCGCGGCGATATTCGCCGCCACGGTCGTGTCCCACCCCTTGTCGGTGTTCAGCCCCGTGCCCACGGCGGTGCCGCCCTGCGCCAGCTCGTAGATGCCCGGCAGCGCCAGCTTGATGCGCGCGATGCCGTTGCGGACCTGCATGGCGTAGCCCGAGAACTCCTGACCCAGCGTCAGCGGCGTGGCATCCTGCGTATGGGTGCGGCCGATCTTGATGATGTCCTTGAACTGCTCGGACTTGGCCTCCAGCTCGGCCGCCAGTTTTTCCAGCCCGGGGATCAGCACCTCATGCGCCGTCACGGCGGCAGCGATGTGCATCGCGGTCGGGAAGGTGTCGTTCGACGACTGGCCCATGTTGCAATGGTCGTTCGGATGCACCGGCTTTTTCGAGCCGATCTCGCCGCCCAGAATCTCGATCGCGCGGTTGGAAATCACCTCGTTGGCGTTCATGTTCGACTGCGTGCCCGAGCCGGTCTGCCAGACCACCAGCGGGAAATGATCGTCGAGCTGGCCGTCGATCACCTCTTGCGCGGCGGCGATCATCGCGTCGGCCAGCGTTGCGTCCAGCTTTCCCGACGCCTTGTTGGCCTCGGCGCAGGCGCGCTTGATCACACCCAGCGCGCGCACGATGGCGACGGGCTGCTTTTCCCAGCCGATCGGGAAATTCATGATCGAGCGCTGGGTTTGTGCGCCCCAATAGCGGTCGGCGGGCACCTCGAGGGGGCCGAAACTGTCGGATTCTGTACGGGTGGCGGTCATCTCATGTCCCTCCGGTATGCGGTTGCATGCCGTTTATCCATGCCGCACGCACAGGGCAATGCGCGGGGATGCCTCAGGCGGCACGGCTGAAACGATAGACGCGGGCAGGGGGCATGTTCCACCAGATCTTGCCCGACACGCGCCAGTCGAGGCCCAATTCTTCGCGCACCGCGCGGGTAACCGGCGGCTTCGGGCCGTAGGTGAACTGGACATAGGTGCCGCCGGGCATCACGCGCTCAAAGGTGCCGGTCAGGATGTCGCGCTGAAGCGGCAAGGGCATCGACAGAAGCGGCAGGCCCGAGACCACGGCCTGTGCATTCTCGACGGGAAGGGTGCCGACCTCGCCCGCGCTCATCTGATGGACGTTGAGGCCCGGAAACCGCGCGCGGAGACGGTCGCAGAACTCGGGGTTCATCTCGATGGAATGCAGGTCTTCAGGCGCCACGCCCCGGTCGAGAATGGCCTGCGTGATGTTGCCCGTGCCCGCGCCCAGCTCGATCACCGGACCCTTCGCCGGGTCGATCTCGGCCACCATCTCGGCGCAGAGAAACCGCGAGGATGGGGCCAGCGCCACCACCTGGTGCGGCCTGCGGAAAAGCTGGCCCATGAACAGGGCGAAATCACTGCTGGCCATCCGGAACACCCCACCTGAGCGCGCGCATCACACGGGCGCTTTTAACCGGGTTTCGCCACGGGTCCAGAGGGTCAGTGGTTCTTTCGGAACGTGTCGAGGCTGACGACCTCGGCATCCTGCGCCGAGGGGCGCGCCGGAGGATCGCCGCCGTCGTCCGACGGCGCGGGGTCGTCGCTGTCGGGCTCGGGCGCCTCGGTGCTTTCGAAGCGCAGGCCGAACTCGACCGAGGGGTCGACGAAGGTCCGGATCGCGTCGAAGGGAATGCGCAGCGGTTCGGGATTGTCGCCGAAATTCAGCACGATGGAGAAGCCATCGTCATCGACCGCCAGCCCGTCATACCAGTGCTGGATGACGATGGTCATCTCTTCGGGGTAGCGGTCGCGCAGCCAGTCGGCGATCTCGACGCCATCGGCCCCGGTCTCGAAGGTGATGAAGAAGTGGTGATCGCCCGGCAGGCCATCGCGCGCCACGTCCTCCAGCACCCGCTGGATCAGGCTGCGCATGGCGCGATGCATCAGGCGGCCATAGGCGATGGAGGCAGGTCGGTCGGTCATGGTGGCAGCGCATCCCTGGGGGGGTCACCCGCTCACCATAGAAGATTCGTTCCGTTTTGAAAGGAGGCCCGACCGGGTGCGAGGCCGGAGCCTCAGACCCCCCCGGTATTCGCCAGGATCAGCCAGGCCGCGAGGCCCGCCTCGCAGCCGAAGAAGGTCCAGCTCTGGCGGCTGGCGGCGTTGTCGCGGAAGATCGAGGTGACACGGCCCGTGGCCGCCCCGGCATAGGCAAGCCCCACGACGACCCATGCGAGCGGCTGGTCGAGGATCATCGCGCCAAGGCCGAGGCCCACGAAGAGGCAGCCCGAGGCGGCCGAGACCTCGGTATAGGCCATGTTGGTCGGGCCCGCCTGCATGTCGAGCTGTTCCATCGTCCAGCGCGGCGCGAGCCAGCCCATCAGGCCGAGGACGATCGTCAGCCCCGCAACCGCGTAATTCACATAGTCGATGGCGGTCATGGCCGTCCTTTCACATCCACACGCAGGCGCACAGGCCTGTTCTTCTGCCCCTTAAACGCAAGGGACGGCGACTTGGATCACTTGCAGATGAAAAAAACCTCACGGACCCGTGAGGCGCCTGTCTGCAGTTGGCTCATGTGTTTGAAAGTGCAGGCTTCTGTTGCCAGGTGCCTGCGAACCCCGCCTTACGCTGCTAGGCGCAAGGGCTTAGTTTCGGCGACTCGAGCAGCTTACGCTGCCAGAGCCATTGCCGGAGCACGGTTGTCATTTGCAACTGTACGTTTCGGACCGATAACGGTGGTACCTCACCGGGACAAAGCCAACCCCTTTAGACGTTCGTCGATCCTGTTTCGGCCCCATGATCCGCAAATGACGGAGATTTGGTGGAGCCGCCGGGTACCGCCCCCGGGTCCGAGCCGCTTATTACGAGCGCGTTTATGTCCATAGTCCCGTTGCCGAGACCCTCTTAACATACGCTGGGCATTGGCGGATTTCAAGGCAGCCGAGGGGTTGAACGTCGCGCCGCGATCCGGCATAGCATATGTAATAACATCACACTGAAAGATGTCCCATGCTCGATCCGCGCCTGCCTGTCACCGTCCTCTCCGGCTTCCTCGGGGCGGGCAAGACCACGCTTCTCAACCGCATCCTGCAAAACCGCGATGGGCGCCGCATCGCCGTCATCGTCAACGACATGTCCGAGGTGAACATCGACGCCGATCTCGTGCGCGCCGAGGGCGGGCTCAGCCGCACCGACGAGACGCTGGTCGAAATGTCGAACGGCTGCATCTGCTGCACCTTGCGCGACGACCTGCTGGTCGAGGTGCGCAAGCTGGCCGAAGCGGGGCGCTTCGACGCGCTGGTGATCGAATCGACCGGCATTTCCGAACCCCTGCCGGTGGCCACCACCTTCGAGTTCCGCGACGAGGAGGGCGAAAGCCTGTCCGATGTCGCGCGGCTCGACACGATGGTGACGGTGGTCGATGCGGTGAACCTGCTGCGCGATTTCGCCAGCCATGACGCGCTGGCCGACCGTGGCGAGACGCTGGGCGAGGGGGATGAGCGCCGCCTCGTTCACCTGCTGACCGACCAGATCGAGTTCGCCGACGTGGTGATCCTCAACAAGGTGACCGAGGCCGGGCCGGAGCGCGCCGATGCCGCGCGCAAGATCATCCGCAGCCTCAACGCCGATGCGCGCCTGATCGAGACGGATTTCTCGGACGTGGTGCTTGGCGACGTGCTCGAGACGGGGCTGTTCGATATCGACCGCGCCCATGAACACCCGATGTGGGCCAAGGAGCTTTACGGGTTCCGCGACCACATGCCCGAAACCGAGGAATACGGCGTCACCTCCCATGTCTACCGCGCCCGCCGCCCCTTCGTGCCCGAGGCGATCCTTGCGCTGCTCGACGGCGAGCTGCCGGGCGTGATCCGCGCCAAGGGGCATTTCTGGATCGCAACCCGCCCCGACTGGGTGGCGGAGTTCTCGTTGGCCGGCGCGCTGTCGGGCGTGACGCCGCTTGGCACATGGTGGGCCGCGGTGCCCCGCGAGCGGTGGCCAGCGCACAAATCCGCGCAGGATTACATCGCGCAACACTGGATCGAGCCTTGGGGCGACAGGCGGCAAGAGCTTGTGTTCATCGGGGCGGGCATCGACTGGCCGATGCTCAAGGCGCGGCTCGATGCCTGCCTGCTGGCGGAAGGGGCCGACGGCCATGATCTGCCCGATCCGTTCCCTCTCTGGCGCAGGACGGAGGATGCGGCGTGACGCGGCGCGGCAATCTCGGGGCGACGGCGATCAGGCCGCGGCGGCGCGAGGTAGACCCGATGCGGGTCTATGATCGGCTCCCGCCCGAGTTGCGCGCATGGATGGCCGAGGCGGCCTTGCCCTGGTCGCCGCTGTCCTGTCTGCGCCTCTGGCGCAAGGCGTTGTCGGAGGAGGGCTGCCCTGCGCGGGCGCGCGCGCGGCTGGACCGGGCCGAGGCGGCACTGCTGGCGCGGGACGGTCTTGGTGACATCCGACAATGACCATGGCGGCGCATCGCGCCTGTCTTCCCGCCAAACGCAAAACGGGCGCCCGTGTGGGGCGCCCGTCCCGTTCGATCCGGCGGTCGTGGCTCAGAACCCGGCCTTGATCCGCTCGAAGGCTTCGGCCTGACGCTCGCGCTGCTCGTTCGAGATCGGCAGCTGCGCAAGGACCGGCACGCTCACCTCGCCCAGGCCCGCGGCCTCCATCGCCTCGGCGCCGAGCGCCTGGAGCGCCGCGTCATTGGCCGAGCCGAAGCCGTTCTCCAGAAGCGGGCCGGCCGACACGTCGGCATGCATCGCGTTGACGAAGTCATAGGCCAGGTCTTCGGAGCCTTCGCCCTCGGCCATGTTCACGTAGCCGCACAGCCAGACCGAGGTCCCCTCGGCAGTGTTGCGCGAGAAGCCGACCGGGAAGCCTTCGTCGGCGAGCGCGACCGGAACCTCGTTCCAGGCCCAGGCCGCAAGCACCTGGCCCGAGGCCATCAGCTGCTGGATCTCGGCGGGATCGACCCAGTAGGTCAGCAGGTTCTCGTGGATGCCGCGCAGCCATGCGGTGGCGGCCTCGAACTGCGCGTCGGTTGCGTCGGCCCAGTTGGTCACGCCGGTCGCCAGGTAGGCCAGCGCATAGGCGTCATCGACGTTGTCGGGGATCGACAACCGGCCGGCATAGGCGGGGTTGTTGAAGATCTCGAGCGTGGCCACATCCTCGGCCGGAACCTCGTCGGCGTTAAAGGCCACGGCGGTCGAGCCGTAATCGGTCGGCAGGAAGAACAGCTCGGCCGAACCCGCCAGAACATCCTCGCCCACGAGGTCGGCGTTCAGCGTCTCGTATGCAGCGATGCGCGACCGGTCCCAGGGCTCGATGATGCCCGATTCCTGCCAGCGCGGCACGGAGCCTGCGCAGATATGCGTCACGTCGGACCGGAAACCGGCGAGAAGGCGCTGGAACGCCTCGTCCTCGTCGCCGAAGAAGACGAATTCGGGCTGGCCGCCGTGCTGATCGATGAAGGGTTGGTGGAACGACGGGTCTTCGAACCCGGAATAATCGAACACCAGAAGGTCCTGCGCCATGGCGAAGGACGGAACGGTCAGCGCGAGGGCCAGGGCGGTGCCGAGGGCCGGGCGATGGGTCATGATGCTGTTTTCCCTGTTGGTGAGTGGGGGTGGAAACCGCCAAGGAACCTAGGGCCCGTGCCCCTTGCCTGCAAGGGGTTTCAACTCGGGCCGCGTCCCGCGCCACGCGCCGCGAAGACCGACCGCGCCAGCTCGCGGGTATAGGCCTCGAGCTCTTCCAGCGCCGCGCCGACCGACGCGCCGTCCCGTGCTTCGGCGGCATCCGCGATGCGGCTGTGCAGCCGGATGATCGCCTCGCGGGAGCGGGCGGTGAAAGTGATCATGTTCATCAGGGGCTGCATCGCCTCGACAGCACCAGCCAGCTGGTAGGACAGGACCGGGTTGCCCGCCGCATCCACCAGCGCGCGGTGAAAGGCGACATCCGAGGCGCAGAACGCCTCATCGCTCAGGCCGGGCTGGCCCTGCCGCGTGATCTCGGCCCGCATGGTGGCGAGGTGATCGGGCGCGCGCCGCTGGGCGGCCAGCCCGGCACAGGCACGTTCCATCGCGAAACGCGCCTCGCAGGCGGTGTCGAAGCTGACGTCGTTCATCCCCAGGAGCAGGGTCGAGGTGGTGATCTGCTGCGCATGCGCATCGGCATAGCTCAGCCGGTTGACGAAAGCCCCGCCAAAGGCGCCCCGCTGCGTGCGGATCAGCGATTGCGCGGCCAGCCGCTTCAGCGCCTCGCGCACGGTGGGGCGCGAGACCTCGAACTGTTCGGAAAGCTCCGCCTCGGACGGCAGGCGGTCGCCCACGATCAGCTTGCCTGACACGATCGCATCCCGGATCGCGGCGGCGATCTGGGCGGAAAGGTCGGCGGGGTTGTTCGGGTCGATTTTCATTTGTCAGACATTTAAAAGTCTGACAATTCTCTTGTCCAGCGAAACGAGTCGTCGGGGAGGGCGGCACACGATGATCGCAGCCCGCATCCGGTCCATGGGCGCCCCGCACTGGCTGGGCCTTTACGCGCTGATCCTCGGCGCCTGGGGCCTGCTTTATGCCATGGCCGTACCCGCCGACTTGCGTGCGGCCTCCTCGCTTTACGGGATCGAGTTCCTTGCCGCGCTCTGCGTGGCCACGCCGGAAGCGGCGGGGTATTTCGGCCTCTTCGCCATGTGGTCGATCATGTCGGCGGCGATGATGGCCCCCACGGCTCTGCCCGCGCTCGCCACCTACGAAGACCTCGGCCACGCCGGGGCCGAGACGCGGCTTTGGGGGCTGGTGGCCGGATACCTCGCTGTCTGGGTCGGCTTCTCCGCCTTTGCCGCCGCCGCGCAACTGGCGCTGTTCCAGGCGGGCGCGCTCGACGCTTTCGGCACGAGCCTGTCGGCGGTCCTATCCGCCGCACTCCTGGCGCTGGCGGGCGCATGGCAGTTCACGCCCCTCAAGGAGGCCTGCCTGTCGAAATGCCGCGCGCCGATGATGTTCTTCCTTGAGCACTGGGAGGAGGGGCCGGTCCGCAACGGGTTGCGCCTTGGCGCGGTCTGCCTCGGCTGCTGCTGGGCCTTGATGCTGCTCGCCTTCGTCGGGGGCACGATGAACCTGGTGTTCATGGGGATCGCCACGATCCTGATGGCACTCGAGAAACTGCCCGAGATCGGGCGATGGCTGACCCGTCCGCTGGGGGCGCTGCTGCTGGCAGCCAGCGCCGTCACCCTTTGGACCGCATTCTGAATCGGGAGAGAGACATGGCAAGCGACCGCATCGCGACCCCTTCGCGCATCGACAACCGGACGGCGGACGCGCCCCGCTCGGGGCATGGCAGCGTGCCATGGGCGATCAAGGGCGAGTTGATCCTGAACTGCAACTGCACGGTCTTCTGCCCCTGCGTCGTGTCGCTGGGCCTGCACCCGCCGACCGAGGGGCATTGCCAGACCTGGGGCGGCGTGCGCATCGACAGCGGGCATTACGGCGACACGGACCTGTCAGGCCTCAACATCGGCCTCTTGATCGAGATCCCCGGCATGATGAGCCGCGGCAACTGGAAGGTGGCGCTCTTCATCGACGAGCGCGCCAGCGACGCGGCCTATAACGCGCTGGTCGACATCTTCTCGGGCAAGGCCAAGGGCACAACGGGCCTCTTCCAGGTCCTTGTTGGCGAAGTCATCGGTGTCGAGCGCCAGCCCGTCAGCTACGAGACCGACGGCAAGACGCGCCACATCACCGTGGGTCGAAAGATCGAGGGCGTGGTCTTTCCCGTGGGCGGCAAGGACCCCGACGAGGATATCGTGATCCACAACACGAAATACTGGATGGGGCCGGACATCACCGTCGCCACCGCCAGCAAGGGGCGCGTGCGCGCCTATGGCCGGGTCTGGGATTTCGGCGGGCGGTCGGCCGAGATCTGCCAGATTGACTGGTCCGGGCCGGGCAAGGGGTAAGGCGCGTGATCACGCCCGCCTATTGCCAGGCCATGGCGCGCTACAACGCGTGGCAGAACCAGTCGCTGTTCCACGCGGCGGCAGGCCTGTCCGGGACCGCGCGCGAGGAAAACCGCGGCGCCTTCTTCGGGTCGATCCGGGCGACGCTCAGCCACCTGATGTGGGGCGACCTGATGTGGATGGCGCGCTTCGACGGGGGCGCGGCGCCGGGCGGCAGCATCGCCGACTCCCCGGCCATGTTCGACTGGCCGACGCTATGGGCCGAACGCCCGAAGCTCGACGCGCGTATCGCGGGCTGGTCGTGGATGGTGACCGAAGGTGAGCTTGCGGGCGACCTGAGTTGGTATTCCTTCGCGCTGGGGCGCGAGATGTCCAAGCCCTACGCGCTTTGCGTCATGCATCTCTTCAACCACCAGACCCACCACCGCGGGCAGGTTCACGCCATGCTGACCGCTGCGGGGGCAAGGCCCGACGACACCGATTTGCCCTTCATGCCGGACGAGGTTCCAGAATGGCGCTGATCTCTCCCTCGCGCCGGTTGCGGCGCACGCCCTTTTCGGACGGAGTCGAGGCCGCGGGCGTCTCCGCCTACACGGTCTACAACCACATGCTTCTGCCCACCGTCTTCGCGTCGGTCGAAGAGGATTACCACCACCTGAAATCCGCAGTGCAGGTCTGGGATGTCGCCTGCGAGCGGCAGGTCGAGGTGCGCGGGCCGGATGCGGCCAAACTGGTGCAGATGCTCAGCCCCCGCGACCTGCGCGGCATGCTGCCTGGGCAATGCTATTACGTGCCGATGGTGGACGAGACCGGCGGCATGCTGAACGATCCGGTGGCCGTGAAACTGGCCGAGGATCGTTGGTGGATTTCCATCGCCGACAGCGATTTGCTGTTCTGGGTCAAGGGGATCGCCCATGGCTACCGGCTGGACGTGCTGATCGACGAACCCGATGTCTCGCCGCTGGCCGTGCAGGGGCCGAAGGCCGACGAGCTGATGGCCCGCGTTTTCGGCGACAGCGTGCGCGATATCCGCTTCTTCCGCTTCGGTTTCTTCGACTTCGAGGGGCGCTCGATGGTCGTGGCGCGCTCGGGCTATTCCAAGCAGGGCGGCTTCGAGATCTATGTCGAGGGTGCCGACATCGGAATGCCGCTGTGGAACGCGCTGATGGAGGCGGGGCGCGACCTCGATGTGCGGGCGGGCTGCCCGAACGGGATCGAGCGGGTCGAGGGCGGGCTTTTGAGCTACGGCAACGACATGACGCGCGACAACACCCCCCACGAGGCCGGGCTAGGCCGCTTCTGCAACACCGCCACCGCGATCGGGTGCATCGGGCGCGATGCGCTGCTAAGGGTGGCCAAGGAAGGGCCGGTCAAACAGGTCCGCGCGATCGAGATCGGCTCAAAGCGCCTGCCGCGCTGCGACAGGCCGTGGCGGCTGCTCGCGGGGGTCAAGCAGGTGGGGCAGGTGACCTCGGCCGCGCAATCGCCCGATTTCGGCTGCGGCGTGGGGATCGGGATGGTGCGCATGACCCATTGGGACGAGGGCACCGAGCTGATCGTCGAGACCCAGGACGGTGCCTATCCGGCGCGCGTGCGAGAAGCGTTCTGGTTGTGATAACAGGAATTTGTGGCGCGATCTTCATGTGCCGCGCCAAGAAGGAGGGACCGAGATGACATTCCGCGCATTGCTGGTGGAGAAGGAAGACCAGGGGCCGACCTCGGCCTCGGTGATGATGCTGGAAGACGACCGGCTGCCCGAGGGCGATGTGACGGTCGCGGTCGAGTATTCGACGGTCAACTACAAGGATGGCCTCTGCATCGGGCCGGGCGGCGGGTTGGTCCGAACCTACCCGCATGTGCCCGGAATCGACTTCGCGGGCACCGTGGAGGCCTCGGACGATCCGCGCTACAAGCCCGGCGACAAGGTCGTGCTGACCGGCTGGCGCGTGGGCGAGGTGCATTGGGGCGGCTATGCCGAAAAGGCACGCGTCAAGGCCGACTGGCTGGTGCCGCTGCCCGAGGGGCTGACGACGCGCCAGGCCATGGCCGTGGGCACCGCGGGCTTCACCGCGATGCTGGCGGTGATGGCGCTGGAGGATCACGGGCTCGCGCCCGGCGCGGGCGAGGTTCTCGTGACGGGTGCCGCGGGCGGTGTGGGGTCGGTGGCGACCGCGATCCTTGCCGGTCTCGGCTACGAGGTCGCCGCGGTCACCGGGCGGCCCGAGCAGGAGGATTACCTGAAGGGCCTCGGCGCGGCGCGGATCGTGGCACGCGAGGAACTGGCAGAAACCGTCAAGCGGCCGCTCGAGGCCGAGACCTGGGCGGGCTGCGTCGATGCCGTGGGCGGCCCGATGCTGGCGCGCGTGCTGGGACAGATGAAATACGGCGCCTCGGTCGCCGCCGTGGGGCTGGCGGGCGGCGCGGGTTTGCCCGCGACGGTCATTCCCTTTCTTCTGCGCGGAGTGAACCTTCTGGGGATCGACAGCGTGATGCAGCCCTACGAGAACCGGCTGCGCGCCTGGGAGCGGATCGCGCGCGACCTGCCGATGGACAAGCTCGAGGCGATGATCCATCCCGCGGTGCTGGCCGATCTGCCGGAGCTGGGGGCCTCGATCCTGAAGGGCGGTGTGCGCGGGCGCGTGGTGGTCGACGTGCGGGCCTGACGCGGATAGGGGACAGCGCCGATTTTTAAAAAAATCGGCCGGAAGGGGGGCGCGCCGCTGGCGCGGCGCGAGGCCCTTTGGCGGGTGTCGCGCTTTACCCCGGTGTCTCGCTTTGCCTTTCCGTCCCGACATGCATATTTGGGGAAAGATGAAGCTGGGGGCAGGACGGCAGCACGATGGCGAAGAAGCCGAGCGGGACGAACACGAGCGGGCGCGGCCAGCGCGAGCTGCGCACGCGGGTCAAGACCGCGCGGGGGCGCAAGCTGTCGTCGACGCGCTGGCTCGAGCGGCAGCTCAACGACCCTTACGTGCAGCGCGCCAAGCGCGAGGGGTATCGCGGGCGTGCCGCCTTCAAGATCCTGGA
>CBFIFZ010000014.1:0-25936 GCA_965661995.1 Roseicyclus sp. | reverse complement strand
AAGGGGACGGCCGCCGCGGCGGCGGGTGCGGCTGTGGCTGGCGGCGTGGTCGCAACCCCCGCGCTTGCCGGCGGGCATGGCGGGGTGGTCGACATGACCCATACGCTCTCGGCCGATTTCCCCACCTATTTCGGCGAGCCGCAATTCGCCGCCGAGCAGGTGTTCAACTTCGCCGATAACGGGTTCAACCTGTTCAACCTGACGATCAACGAACACACCGGCACCCATATCGACGCGCCGCTGCATTTCTCGGCCGATGGCACCAGCGTCGACGAGATCCCGGTCAGCGACCTTGTCGCGCCGCTCTGTGTCGTGGATGTCGCGGCCCGCGCCGCCGAGGATGCGGACACGCAGGTCACGCCCGATGACCTTTCGGCCTGGATCGCCGCGAACGGCGACATTCCCGACGGCGCCTGTGTGGCGATGCATTCGGGCTGGGCCGCCAAGGTGGGAACCGACGGGTTCCGCAACTTCGACGGCACCGCGCAGCATTACCCCGGCTTCCACCTGGAGGCGGTGCAGATGCTGATGGAGATGACCGGCGCGCGCTCTATCGCGGTGGACACGCTGTCGCTCGACCACGGCATCTCGGGCGATTTCGCAACGCATTACGCCTGGCTGCCCACGGGGCGGTTCGGGATCGAGTGCCTTGCAGGGCTCGATGCCGTGCCCGCGGCGGGGGCGACGCTGATCATCGGCGCGCCGAAACACGCGGGCGGCAGCGGCGGGCCCGCGCGCATCTTCGCGATGGTGTGACATGGGGACCGTGCCGCTTCTGAGCGATGACCAGCTTTCGCCCGAGGCGGCCGAGGTCTTCGCCGAGATCCGTGCCCTCAGGGGCACGGATTACGTCAACAACTTCTGGCGCGCGATGGCGCATGACCCGGGCGCGCTGCGCGCGCTCTGGGATCGGCTGAAGGTGGTGATGGCCCCCGGCGCGCTCGACCCGGTGGTGAAGGAGATGATCTATGTCGCAGTCTCGACGGCCAACGGCTGCGACTACTGCATTCACAGCCACACCGCGGCGGCGAAGGGCAAGGGAATGACGGCGGAGCAGCATGTGGAACTGCTCGCCGTGATCGGCATGGCGATGCAGACCAACGGCCTCGTGCAGGGGCTGGGGGTAGACGTGGACGAGGTGTTCAAGGCGTGAGCGCGTCCCGGTCCAGGACAGTCGATATCGTCCCGATCCGAAGCCCGGCGGATGTCGAGGACGCCAAGGTCATGGTCATGGAACTGTTCGACGTCTTCTTCGAGCGGTATCCCGAAGAGATCCCGATGATCCGGAAATACATGGAAGATCAGGATATCGCCGGTCAGCTGGAGCGTTTCGTCGAGACGTTCGGCCCGCCCGTGGGCGAAGCCTTGATCGCGCGGGTCGACGGGGGCGCGGTGGGCATCGTCATGCTGACCGACAAGGGCCGCGGCCTGACCGGGCGCCAATGCGAGATGAACAGGATGTATGTGCGCGCGTCAGCGCGTGGTCTGGGTGTCGGGCGCAAGCTCGGCCTGGCGATCCTGCAGGAGGCCCGCAAGCTGGGCTTTGCCGAGATGCGGCTGGACGGTGCCAAGCGCCATGTCGAGGCGATCCCGCTTTATGAAAGCCTCGGCTTCGGGCCGGACCCCGCGCCATCGGAGCACGCGAAATCCGACCCGATGATGTTCTCGATGCGGATTGCCCTGTGACCGCGCGGCCTTGCAGTTCCGAGCCCCCGGTGTGAGGCGATTGCAAACCTACGCGCGCCTTCAGGGCCTTGGGTCTGGGGTCTGGGTGGACGAAGTGTTCATGGCGTCAGCCCGTTCGAGCGAAGCACCCCGGCGCGGGAGCACGCGCGAAGCGCGCCGCGCAATCGACGGGCCGCCCCCCGGCACGTCGATTTGTTTGGGCTTGGTGCCTCGTTCGATCTGCGCGCGGATGTGGCTGGCATAAAGTGCTGTCGCCCGACCGTCGGATCGACGCACCGCGGCCCGTCGATGGCGCTCGGGACTCTTCCGTTCCGTTGTTTCCATCTTTCAGAAATCAAGAAGACGATCTCCACGAGGCATTTGATGCCAATCTCAAGCAGCTTTCTGCGAAAGTCTTTGGGGTCCATCTGAGGTGCCTTTCCATTTCGAAAGTCAACGAGTGACCCTTTGGGCGGGCACCCCCTTCAAGAAACGCGGCTCATCCCGCCGTGCGACGGAATTGCTCTTTCGATCATGACGAAGCGTAGTCCCAGCGCAACCTCCGCCGACACGTGTGGCCCCTCAAAGGGACGACAGCCTGCGAATGGCCCGATCCGACCCCCCCCCTCAATGACGTTGCGCGGCCCTCCTTGCGAGGGGCCGCGCCGCAGATCTCACAACCCTTTCGCCCGCTCAGCCCGCGTCGGGCAGGGCGGGCAGGTTGCGCAGGTAGAGGATGATCGCGGCAAGATCCTCCTCACTCATCTGCGCGAGGTACCCGTAGGGCATCGGCGGCAGCATCGGCGAGCCGTCGGGCCGGACCCCGTCCACGATCATCGACGCGATCTCGGCATCGCTGTAGCCCGCCAGGCCATCCTCGTGGCTGGTCAGGTTCGCCGCGACCGAGACGCCCCAGGGCCCGTGGAACTCGAACCCGCCGCGGCCGAGGTCGGTCTCGAGCATCGGGCCCTGCGGCCCCATCGGCGTGTGGCATTCCATGCAATGCGCGACCGGCCCGGCGAGGTAGGCGCCATACTCCACCGTCACACCCTGTGCCGGGGCCGAGACCGTCTCAATCGGCGGGCCGTAGGCGGGGGGCAGGGGGATGCGGTACTCGGACGGGCCGGGGTCGTTCTCGACGGCCGGCAGGGTGCGCAGGAACATCACCATCGACATCAGGTCGTCGTCGCCCAACCCGCGGTACATGGCGAAGGGCATCGGAGGCCCGATCAGCGACCCGTCCGGGCGTATCCCCTCGCGAATCGCGCGCGCCAGCTCGGCGTCCGACCACTCGGCGATGCGGCCCGCCGGGGTGAGATTCGCTGCCACGGCGCGGAACGGCTCGATGTCTTCAACGACGCGCCCGGCCAGTTCCATCTCCATCATGGGCCCCTCGGGCCCCATGGGCGTATGGCAGTTTCCGCAGCCCGCGATCCCCCGCACAAGGTATTCGCCGCGCTCCACGCTTGGCTCCGCCTGAGCCACGGACACCACACAAGTTGCCGCGAAGGCGGCGATAACAACAGGTCTCATGACGTCCTCCCTTCCAGTGGCGCGGCCTTGTTCTTGCCATCCCGCGCCTGGTGTCATCCTAGCAGGTTTTCGCGATCTGGAAGGTGATATGTGGAACCGGACCGCGTCCTGCAGTGGGAACTGCACAAACTGTCGGCAGTCGCGGGCGCGGCGCGCCTGCGCCGCCTCTTTCTCCTTGGCCTCCTTGTCAGGCGCGTCCTAGGCTTGCGCCAAGACCGACGCGCCCGAACCAAGGAAGACCCATGCCCACCCGTATTCCCCGCTCGACCTATGCCGACATGTACGGCCCCACCACCGGCGACCGCGTGCGGCTGGCCGACACCGACCTGATCATCGAGGTCGAGCGTGATCTGACCGCCGAGGCGGTGGGCCGCGCCACGACCGGCGGCAGCGGGGCGAATGCCGCGATCTACGGGGAAGAGGTGAAATTCGGCGGCGGCAAGGTGATCCGCGACGGCATGGGACAGTCGCAGCGCACCCGGGCCGAGGGGGCGGTGGACACCGTCATCACCAACGCGCTGATCGTGGACCATACCGGCATCTACAAGGCCGACGTGGGCCTCAGGGACGGGCGCATCGCGGGTATCGGCAAGGCGGGCAACCCCGACACGCAGCCGGGCGTCGACATCATCATCGGACCGGGGACCGAGGCCATCGCGGGCGAGGGGCGCATCCTGACGGCGGGCGGTTTCGACAGCCATATCCATTTCATCTGCCCCCAGCAGATCGAGGATGCGCTGCATTCGGGCCTGACCACGATGCTCGGCGGCGGCACCGGCCCTGCCCATGGCACGCTGGCCACGACCTGCACGCCGGGGCCGTGGCATATCGGGCGGATGATGCAGTCGGCCGATGCCTTCCCGATGAACCTCGCCTTTGCCGGAAAGGGCAACGCGTCCCGCCCCGAGGCGCTGGTCGAGATGATCGAGGCGGGCGCCTGTGCCATGAAGCTTCACGAGGATTGGGGCACGACTCCCGGCGCCATCGACTGCTGCCTGTCGGTGGCCGAGGCGATGGATGTGCAGGTGATGATCCACACCGACACGCTCAACGAGAGCGGCTTCGTCGAGAACACGCTCAAGGCCATCGGCGACCGCTGCATCCACGCCTTCCACACCGAAGGTGCGGGGGGCGGGCATGCGCCCGACATCATGAAGGTCGTGGGCTACCAGAACATCCTGCCCTCCTCGACCAATCCGACGATGCCCTACACGGTGAACACGCTCGAGGAACACCTCGACATGCTCATGGTCTGCCACCACCTCGACCGCTCGATCCCCGAGGACGTGGCCTTTGCCGAGTCCCGCATCCGCAAGGAAACCATCGCCGCCGAGGACATCCTGCACGACATGGGCGCCTTCAGCGTCATGGCATCCGACAGCCAGGCCATGGGCCGCGTGGGCGAGGTCATCATCCGCACCTGGCAGACCGCCGACAAGATGAAGAAGCAGCGCGGGCGTTTGCCTGAGGAAACCGGCGACAACGACAATTTCCGCGTGAAGCGTTACGTGGCGAAATACACGATCAACCCCGCGATCGTGCACGGCATCTCGGCGCATATCGGCTCGATCGAGGTGGGCAAGCGCGCGGACCTGTGCCTGTGGAACACGGCGTTTTTCGGGGTGAAACCCGAGATGGTGCTGATCGGCGGCTCCATCGCGGTGGCGCAGATGGGCGACCCCAACGCGTCCATCCCGACGCCGCAGCCGGTCTATTCGCGGCCCATGTGGGGCGCCTTTGGCCGCTCGGTCGAGCGCTCGGCGGTGACCTTCGTGAGCCAGGCCGCACAGGCCGCCGGTATCCGCGAGACGCTGGGGCTGGCCAAGGACACGGTCGCGGTGGAAGGCATCCGCAAGGTGCGCAAGGCCGACATGATCCACAACAATGCGACGCCTTCGGTCGAGGTGCATCCCGAGACCTACGAGGTGCGCGCCGATGGCGAGCTTCTGACCTGCGAGCCCGCGCGGGAGTTGCCGATGGCTCAGCGTTACTTCATGTATTGAAGGGACGATTGCCAAGGGGGAGGGTGCGATGCGACGGGTCCGGATGGGTGCAGGGGCGGCTTGGCTTGCCATGATGCCGGGGCTTGCCCTGGCGCAGGGCTGCCCGCAGGGGATTGCGCGGGATGGCGTGTGGTTCGAATTTTCCGACCGCACGGTGCTGACGCGCGTCCTGTCGGACGGGCGCATCGCCGAGACGGAATATGACTTCGACGGCGGGCCGGTCTATGGCTACATCACGCTGCCCATGGGGCTGGTGCTGGAAAGCTGGGCGCTGGAGAACGGGCGCACGCCCGCCGCAGACCGCGAAAGCGTGAGCTATGCCGGCACGCCCGACCCGGTGCCCTTTCCCGCGCCGGGCGTGCGCTTCGACGGGATCGAGACCGCGCGTTTCGCCGATGGCGGGCAGTCGCGCTACACGATCAACGTGAGCGTCGGGGCCGCGGCGCCTGTCACGATCGGCGGCTGCACCTACACCGGTCTGCCGGTGGACGTGACCCGGATCGAGATGGACGGAACCGTCTATCGCGACGCCATGATGCACCTGACCGATCTGGGCGTGACGATCTATCTCGGCTTTTCGGACGATGGCAGCGTGCCCGTGCCCCTGATGCCGGTGTCGATCTCGCTCGGGCCGCCGATGGCGGGCGGCGGGGCGGCGCCCGGCACGGCGCCGCCACCGCTTCCCACGCCGCCCGGTGGGACGGCGGGCGTGCCCGCAAAATAGGCAGACCCCCTGTGCCGAACGGTCCGGGTCCCGAACGCGCTTCGGGTCCGGGCCGCGCCGTGGCACCCTGTCTCACGAGGGGGGACCCACGCCCCGGGCAGGCACGGAACAAGGGGTCCCGCGATGATGAGACCGGCCAACCACAACCATTCCCCGCGCCTCGGCGCGATCTTCGATGCCTGGTGCTGCGAGACGGGCCTGATCGTCGGGCGGGGCGACCTGCGGGGGCGCAGGCTCGCCTTCGCCGCACGGCTCGATGCGCTGCCCGACGCGGCGCTGGACCAGATGGGCATTGCGCATGCCGACATCCCCCGTATCGTGTTCCGCGACCTGTTTTCCGGCTGAGGACCGAGGCATCATGACCGACGACATCACCGCGGGGCGACATCACCGTGCGGGGCACTGGCAGGGGCCTGCCGCCGACCGGCTGGTGCTGGATTACGAAGGACGGTTCCTGCGGCGCAAGCGGCTGCCGCTCGCCTCGGGCGGGAGCGTTCTGGTGGACCTGCCCGAGACGGTCTCGCTCGACGCGGGCGACGCGCTCGAGACCGCGGATGGCCGGATGATCGAGATCGCCGCGGCACCCGAGCCGCTTCTGCGGATCAAGGGCGACCTGGTGCGGCTCGCCTGGCATATCGGCAACCGCCACACGCCCTGCCAGGTGGAGGGCGATCACCTGCTGATCCGCGACGATCACGTGCTGGCCGACATGCTGGCGCGGCTCGGCGCCACGGTGGAGCCCGTCACCGCGCCATTCACGCCCGAGGGCGGGGCCTACGGGCACGGGCGCACCCATGGTCACGACCACGGGCACGCGGCGTCCCACGACCACGGGCACGCGCATTAGGACGATGGGCGAGGCGGACCTTCTGAAACTGTCGCAATGGCTGTCGCCGGGCTTCCCGGTGTCCTCCTACGCCTATTCCCACGGGCTCGAGGCCGAGATCGCCTCGGGCCGGGTGCGGGATGCGGAGGGTTTGCGGGAGTGGGTTGCCGGTGTGCTGGCGGCGGGCGCAGGGCGCACGGATGCCATCCTGATGCTGGCCGCGCGCCGGGGGGGCAACGAGATCGGCGCGCTCGCCGATCTGGCCCGCGCGCTGGCAGGCTCGCGCGAGCGGCTGGAAGAGACCGAGGCGCAGGGCCGCGCGCTGTCGGAGACGCTGGCGGGTCTCGGCGTGGGCGACGGGGTG
Organism: Roseicyclus sp.; assembly: GCA_965661995.1. Taxonomy (GTDB): domain Bacteria; phylum Pseudomonadota; class Alphaproteobacteria; order Rhodobacterales; family Rhodobacteraceae; genus Roseicyclus. The sequence goes on along the minus strand of CBFIFZ010000014.1, from coordinate 18,821 downwards.
CCGCGCCCCTATCCGGTGGCGCTTGGGCTGGCCACGCAGGCGCTGGACCTGCCCGACGAGACGGTCGCGGCGCTCTACCTGCAGGCTTTCGCCGGGGTGCTGGTTTCGGCAGCGGTGCGCTTCGTGCCGCTTGGGCAGGCCGAGGGCCAGAGGGTTCTGGCGGGCCTGCATGGGGTGATCGGGGCGGTGGCGGCCGAGGCCTGCGCCGCGGGGCCTGAGCAGATCGGGACGGCGGTCTTCGGGGCGGATCTGGCGGCGATGGAGCATGAGGGGCTGGAGGTGCGCATCTTCCGGACGTGAGCGCGCCGCTCGCGCGGGCGCGGGTTTCGAATTTTCGTACGCAAATTCGGGGGGCTCTGCCCCCCGGCCTTAGGCCTCCTCACTGAGTTGTATTGGCCAAGGTGAAGCAGGGACCCCGTCGCGGGGCGTTAACCTTAACGGGATGTGAAGGAGGCGAGAGTATGGGCAGTCGAAACGGACCCTTGCGGGTGGGGATCGGCGGGCCGGTGGGCGCGGGCAAGACGACGCTGACCGAAAAGCTCTGTCGCGCGATGGCGCAGGAGTATTCCGTCGCGGTGATCACCAACGACATCTACACCTCGGAAGACGCGGAGTTCCTGTTGCGCGCGCAGGCGCTGCCCGCCGAGCGCATCCGCGGCGTCGAGACAGGGGGCTGCCCCCATACGGCGATCCGCGAAGATGCCTCGATCAACCTCGCCGCCGTGGCGGAGTTCCGGTCGCGCATCCCCGATCTGGACGTGATCTTCATCGAATCGGGCGGCGACAACCTCGCCGCGACCTTCTCGCCGGAGCTGGCCGACATCACGCTCTACGTGATCGACACGGCAGCCGGCCAGGACATTCCGCGCAAGAAAGGGCCCGGCGTCACGCGCTCGGACTTCCTGATCGTGAACAAGGTCGATCTCGCGCCCCATGTGGGCGTCGATGCCACCCTGCTCGAGGCCGATGCGACTGCGGCGCGGCAGGGCCGCCCCTTCGTCATGGCGAGCCTGCGGACCGGGCGCGGGGTGGCGGAGGTGGTGGCCTTCCTCAAGCAGGCGGGCGGGCTATGACGCGGCACCGGCGAGGAGTTGACCGGCCAGGTCGTCGAACCGTTCCTCGCCCGTGACATCGGACGCGTATTCCGCGACCCGCCGCGCGCGGTCGAACTGGCCCTGGGATTGCGCGATCCGTGCCAGGCGCCAGAGATAGGCGGAATCTGCCCGGCGCACCGGGCGGATCAGTTCGGCCACGCGCGCGCGGGTCAGCTGGCCCTTGGCGAGCGCGCGCAGGACGGGCAGCAGCAGGTCTCCCGCCGCGATCAGGCGATGCGGGGCGGGGCCGGTGAAGCGCAAGGGCGCGAGTGTCACCGCCGGCCCGCGGAACTGCGCGGCATGGGCGCCCGACACGGGATCGGTCGGATCGTAGAGGATCACCGCGTCACCTGCGGCGGCCAGCAGCGCGGGCGCATCGCCGTAGCGGTCGAAGGTCTGCCTTCGGTCGGCGAGGAAGCGGCGCTCGAAGCCCGCGCGCTCGGGGTCGAGCGTGGCGGCCGGTGCGCTGGCCAGCACCGAGGCGCCGGGTGCTGCAGCCGAATAGGCGCAGGCGGCATGGCCGTTGGCGGGTCCGAAGCCGAGGAAGATCACCTTCTCGAAACTGTCGAAGAACCCTTCGTCGGCGAGGCGGTCGAAGAAGCGGGCGAGGTCGCCCGACCGGAACCAGTGGTCGCCCAGCGACAGGATCGACAGGAGCGACCACTCGCGCTTCTGCACCGCCTCGAAGCCAAGCGGCAGGCCCTGCGCTTCCTCCGAGAAGACACGCGCGGCGCGGTCGAAGCTGACCACCAGCGTATCGCCCTCCTGCACGAAAAGGGCCATCTGCTCGGCGCCGAGGCGCTCGAAGAACCCGTGACCCCGCCCGATATCGGCCAGCCGGGCGAACCAATCGGCCTGGCTGAGGCCGGAGGCGCCGGTTCTGGGCATGTTGGCCGCATCCGCGGAGGGGGGTGTCATCAGGTCTTCTCTCGGGTCTTTGCCGTTCTCTGAAGATGCACCCTGCCGCCGCATTGTGGCAAAGCTGCGCAATGGGACCGGCGATTCATGGGGGATTGGTTTCGATATCGTAAACGGTTTGGTGACCGCTTTGCCAGCCGGGGATTGACGCCCCCGGCACCGGGGGCCTTCATGGGGCCGGATCACGAGGAGGAGGCCGGGGCAGCATGACGGCAGAGTCGATCGACGCGGTGCAGGCGGCGCTGGGCCGTCAGGGCTATGTCTGCGGCCGCGCGCTGGCGACGGTGGTCTTCCTGTCGCTGCGGCTGGGACGGCCCTTGTTTCTCGAAGGCGAGGCGGGCACCGGCAAGACCGAGATCGCCAAGGCCATCGCCGCGGCCGAGGGGCGGCGCCTGATCCGCCTGCAATGCTACGAGGGGCTCGATGCGGCAAGTGCTGTCTACGAGTGGAACTTCGCCGCCCAGATGATCGCGATCCGGGCCGCCGAGGCCGAGGGATCGGCCGACAAGGAGCTGCTGCGCAACGAGCTTTTCTCGGCCGATTACCTGATCGAGCGCCCGCTTCTGCAAGCGATGCGCCCCGACCCCGCGGGTGCGCCCGTGCTTCTGATCGACGAGATCGACCGCACCGACGAGCCCTTCGAGGCCTTCCTTCTCGAGGCGCTGAGCGACTACCAGGTGACGATCCCCGAGCTTGGCACGATCGTCGCCCCCGAGCCGCCGATCGTGATCCTGACGTCGAACCGCACGCGCGAGGTGCATGATGCGCTGAAGCGGCGGTGTCTCTATCACTGGGTCGATTACCCCGATCTCGAGCGGGAGCTGGCGATCCTGAAAGCGCGGGTGCCCGAGGCGTCCGAGGCCTTGAGCCGCGCGGTCGTGGGGTTCGTCCAACGCTTGCGGGGCGAGGACCTGTTCAAGCGACCCGGCGTGGCCGAGACCATCGACTGGGCGAAATGCCTGCTGGCGCTCGACGTGATCGAGCTGTCGCCCGAGGTGATCGCCGACACGCTGGGGGCGATCCTGAAATACCAGGACGACATCCAGAAGTTGCAGGGCTCCGAGGCGAAACGCCTCCTCGATGCACTTGCGTCGGAGGCGGTCTAGCCACTGCAAGACTCAAGGAAACCCGTAACCGGCCCAATTTTCTTTGACAGGATCGCAGCCTCGGAACTTACTTGGCGTACTCAATAGTTTCCTGAGACGCTGGGAGATCTAGATGGCACGTCTTGTCAAATCCGTTGCAGCGGCGCTTGTCGCCGCAGTTCTATTCGTCGCCGGTGGCGCCGGCCAGGTGCAGGCCCAGGCCTGTCCATCCTGGAACAATCCGACGGTCTTCGGGTCGCATTCGCTGAATGCGGGCTTCCTGCCCGACCCCTACATCCGCAACCTGACCGCGGGTGGCCGTGTCAGCCTGTCGGCCTGCACCAACGGACAGTGGTCCGGCTATGTCGTGACGCGGCCCGATTTCCGGCTGTTCTACAACGGGTCATCCCCGACCGGTCGGCTCACCTTCGCGCTCGAGGCGCGCTCGAACGTCGACACGGTCCTGCTGGTGAACGCGCCTGACGGCAGCTGGCATTTCAACGACGACTACCGCGGGTTCAACTCGGCCGTCGTCTTCTTCAACCCGATGCCGGGGCAGTACGATGTCTGGACGGGCAGCTACAACCTCTCGTCCAACAACCCTGCGCAGTTGATCATCACCGAGTACAACTACTGACCAGCCCCGGGGTCACAGGGCAACCGGCCCCGAGGCGGGGCCGGTTGCCTGCCATGGGGCCTTACGGGCCGCATTGGTCCATCGACCATCCGACCGGCAGGATGCACACCGCGCGCCAGTTGGCCGGGTCGTCGTTGCGCGCATAGATCATCGCGTGGCCCTGTTCGGGCGGACTGTACATGATGAGGGACCCGCCGGCCGGAACGAAGGACTCGAACCCGAGGTTCGACGCCCGCGCGATGTAGCGCGTGTCCGGCGCGAGCGTGATCGTCGCCGTCTGGATGTTCCGGATCGGCGCTGTCGGACCGGAGCCGTCCGTTATGCCGTGGTAGACGGTGTAGGTGCCCGGGTCGAAGGACATGCCGCCATAGACGATGAGTGCCAGAACGCCACCGGGTTGCGTCGCATATTGCCGCTGGTCGTTGGTCACGCGCCGCCAGGGCGACCACGTGCCGGGCGCAGCACCCCCCGCGGCCGCGGTCGCGGCACCGCCCGACGGCGTGCCGTGGCCGCCCCCGGCGATGTAGCCGCTGCCGCCGCCATAGTAGCTGTTGGGGTTCGAGCAATCGACCGTGTCTGTGCCCCATGCGCAAAGGTTCAGGCCGTTCGGCTCATCGCAATCGCCGTCATTGGTGTAGGGGCAGGGGTTGTAGAGCCCGCTGGTGTCGGTGGTCGGCGCAGGGCGCGCGCCGCCGCCGTAGCCCGTGCCGCCGCCGAAGTTGGAATTCGGGTTCGAGCAATCGACCGTGTCGGTGCCCCAGGCGCAGAGGTTCAGCCCGTTCGGCTCGTCGCAATCGCCGTCGTTGGTGTAGGGGCAGGGGTTGTAGAGCTGGGCCATGGCGGGTGCCGGGCCAAGGACGGCCAGTGCACCGATCGTTGCGGCACAGGCGAATGCGAGCGGAAAGGCATGGGTCATCACGGTGTCCCCTCATACGGGTTTCAAGCTGCGGGTCGTTCGGGACGGAGAAGATACTTATTTGTGTCAATCAAATATGATGTAGATCAAGTTTCGGCACGGGCGGCATGATCCTCGGGGGCACTTGACCGGGCGGGGGGCTCTGGGCCCAATGAGTGCATGCCCGACCTGGCCGACCTGTCGCTGCCGGATGACCCGCAGCTGGTGACCAACATCACCCATTTCGCGCGCGCGTTGCGGGTCGCGGGGCTGCCTGCGGGGCCGGGGCGCGTGGCCGATGCGATCCGCGCGGTCGAGGCGGCGGGCTTCACCGAGCGGGGGGATTTCTACCATACGCTCATGGCCTGTTTCGTGTCCCGGCCCGAGCATCGGGCGGTGTTCGACCAGGTCTTCCGGCTCTACTGGCGCGATCCGCGCTACCTCGAGCACATGATGTCGCTGCTGACGCCCGCCTTGCGTGGCGTGGCCGAGGAGCGCGTGGCGCGCGCGGCCGAGAAACGGGCCGCCGAGGCGCTTCTGCACGGGGTCGCGCGCGACCTGCCCGAGGTGCCGGAGGAGGAGCAGGGCAGCGAGATCGAGATCGACGCGACCCTGACCATGAGCCGGGAAGAGCGTCTGAAGACGCTCGATTTCGAACAGATGTCGGTGGCCGAGATGGCCGAGGCACGGCGCATCATCGCGCGGCTGACCCTTGCCGTGCCACCCCTGAAGAGCCGCCGGACGGCGCCCGCCAGCCGGGGCCTGCGCCCCGACTGGCGGCGCACGATGCGGCTGTCGATGAAGCGGGGCGGCGAGATCGCGGAGTTCGCGCGCAAACACCGGCGCACGCGCTGGCCGTCGCTGGTGGCGCTTTGCGACATCTCGGGGTCGATGTCCTCCTACAGCCGCGCCGTGCTGCAGTTCCTGCATGCGGTCGCCAACGAGAAAGGGGCGGGCTGGGCCCGCGTTCATGCCTTCACCTTCGGCACGCGGCTGACCAACATCACCCGGCACCTCGCGCAGCGCGACGTGGATGCGGCGCTGAAGGCGGCAGGCGCCGAGGCGCAGGACTGGGAGGGGGGAACGCGCATCGGCGCCTGCCTCGAAGCGTTCAACCGCGACTGGTCGCGGCGGGTGCTGGGGCAGGGGGCGGTGGTGCTGCTGATCACCGATGGCCTCGACCGGGACGAGCCGGGACGGTTGGAGGCCGCGATGGAGCGGCTGCACCTCTCGGCGCGGCGCGTGATCTGGGTGAACCCGCTTCTGCGCTGGGAGGGCTTCGCGCCCAAGGCCGCGGGCATCCGCGCCATGTTGCCCCATGTCGACACGTTCCGCGCCGGCCACAACATCGCCGCGCTGGAGGGTCTGGCCGAGGCGCTGTCGCGCCCGGACGACGCGGGCGAGAAGGCGCGGCTGATGCGGATGCTGCGCGCGGGGTGATCCAAAGGAGCGCCTGCGGCGCGTTTCCTTTTGGTCGCTTCGCTCCGTGAGTCTTTTTTGGCGCCTGCGGCGCGGGGGGCTCTGCCCCCATCCCTTCGGGATTCCCCCGGGATATTTGTGAAACGGAGAAGTATGGAAACCCGCGAGTTTTGCGCTGTAGACTGAGCATCGGGAGGAACGGGCATGACGGACAGTCTTGAACGGATGCCGGAACTGGCGCTGGAGTGGCACCGGGCAGGCAAGGGCGCGGTCGTGGCGACGGTGGTCGAGACCTGGGGCTCCGCCCCGCGGGCCGTGGGCGCTCAGATGGTCGTCTCGGGGGATGGCGAGATGGAGGGCTCGGTCTCGGGCGGCTGCGTCGAGGGGGCCGTCGTCGTCGAGGCTATGGAGCTTGTCGGCTCGGGTGCGGCGAAGCTGCTGGAGTTCGGGGTGTCGGATGACGAGGCATTCGCCGTGGGCCTTGCCTGTGGCGGGCGCATCCGGGTGCTGGTGGAACCGGTGGGCGGCGCCCTTCCCGTGGCACTGCTCGAGGAGCTGGTAGCTGCACGGGCGGCGCGGCGGCCGGTGGCCTATGTCGCCGACCTGGAGGGCCGCGCGCGGCGGCTCGACGGGCCGGAGGCCTGGGCCGAGCGCTTCCGGATGGACCGCTCGGGCGTGGAGGAGGACGGGCGCAGCTTCGTCCATGTCCACAACCCGCCGCTCCGGATGCTCGTCGTGGGCGCCGTGCATATCGCGCAGGCGCTGGTGCCGATGGCGCGGATCGCGGGCTATGACGTGAAGGTCATCGACCCGCGCCCCGCCTTTGGGGCCGCGGCGCGGTTTCCGGGTGTATCAATCGTGGAGGACTGGCCGGACGAGGCCTTGGGCGAACTGGGCCTCGATCCGCGCACGGCGGTCGTCACCCTGACCCATGACCCGAAACTCGACGATCCGGCGATCCGGGCGGCGCTGGCCTCGGACGTGTTCTACCTTGGATGTCTCGGCTCGAGCCGGACCCATGCCAAGCGCGTGGCGCGGCTGGAGGAGGCGGGGTTCGTGCCCGAGGATATCGCGCGCATCCATGCGCCCGTGGGCCTCGACATTGGGGCACGGGGCCCGGCCGAGATCGCGGTCTCGGTCCTGGCCGAGGTCACGCAGAGGCTGCGCAAGGGATGAGGTTCGGACCGGTTCCGCTGGGCGAGGCCGAGGGGGCCGTGCTGGCGCATTCGGTGGAGACCGGGGACGGCCGGTTGCGCAAGGGCCATGTGCTGGCGGCCGAGGATGTCTCGGCGCTGGCGGCGGCGGGCCTGGCCGAGGTGATCGTCGCACGGTTGGACCCCGGGGACGTGGGCGAGGACGAAGCCGCCTTGCGGCTCGCCCGCGCGCTTGTGCCCGAGCCGGAGGCGGCGGGGCTCAGGCTGGAGGCGCCTTTCACCGGTCGGGTGAACATCCGCGCGACGGGGCCCGGGGTGGTGGCGCTCGATGCCCGTGCCATCGCGCGGCTGAACGCGGTCGATCCGATGATCACGCTCGCGACCGTGCCGGAATGGCAGCGGGTCGCCGAGGGCACGATGGTGGGCACGGTCAAGATCATCGCCTACGCGGTGCCCGAGGCAGCACTTCGGGCCGCCTGCGCCGCGGGGGGCGGGGCGATGCGGCGGCTCGCGCCCGTGATCGGCGATGCCGACCTGATCGTGACCGAGACCGCGCCGGGTGCTGCGAAGGCCGAGGGCCGCGCGCTGCGCGCCGTGTGGGAGCGGGTGGAGCGGCTCGGTATCTCCGAGGGGGCGACACGCGTCGTAGGTCACAGGGCTGATGCCGTGGCGGAGGCCATCGCCGCGAGCCGGGCGGGCATGGTGCTTGTCCTCACGGGCTCGGCCACCTCCGACATCGATGATGTCGTGCCTGCGGGGCTGCGGGCGGCGGGCGGCGAGGTGATCCGCTTCGGGATGCCGGTCGATCCGGGCAACCTGCTGGTGCTTGGCCGACTGGGCGGACGGCCCGTGATCGGGTTGCCGGGCTGCGCGCGCTCGCCCGCGCTGAACGGGGCGGACTGGGTGCTGGAGCGGGTGGCCTGCGGCGTGGAGGTGACGGCTGCGGATATCGCGGCGATGGGCGTGGGTGGGCTGTTGAAGGAGATCCCGACGCGGCCCCAGCCGCGGGAGCGCCGCGCGAAGGCGTGATGGGCGGGCGCGCGCGGCGTGCTACGTCGAGTGCCAGAACCGCAACCGAACAGGGAACAGACCCATGAAACGTGCCATTCTGAGTACAGCGGCCCTTGCCGCGTTCTTTCCCGTCGCGGCCCTTGCCGAGGTGCAGACGCAATACGTGACCTACATGGTGGGCGACATGGCATTCGAAGGCTTCGCCGCCCATGACCCCGCGCAGGAAAGCCGCGGAACTGTCCTAATCGTCCATGACTGGGACGGCATGACCGGCTACGAGGAAGACCGCGCGCGGATGCTGGCCGCGGCGGGCTACACCGCCTTTGCCATCGACGTCTACGGGGCCGAGGCCGATCCGCAGGGCTTCGAGGAATACCGCGCCATGTCCGGCGCGCTCTACGGCGACCGCGAGACGTTCCGCGCGCGCCTGATGGGCTCGGTCATGGCGGCGGCTGACATTCCCGGCGCGACCGAGCACATGGTGATGATCGGCTACTGCTTCGGCGGCGCCGCGGTGCTGGAAGCCGCGCGCGCCGGTGCCGATCTTGCCGGTTTCGTCAGCTTCCATGGCGGCCTGCCCACGCCCGAGGGTCAGGACTGGTCCATGGCCAACGGCGCGCCGGTGCAGTTCTTCCACGGCTCGGCGGACCCGGTTTCCGGCATCGGCGACCTGGCGCAGGTCATGTCGGAACTGGTCGAGGCTGGCATCCCGCACGGCGCCGAGATCTTCGGCGGCGCGCGGCATTCCTTCACCGTGCCGGGGTCGAACGACTACCTCGAGACGGCGGATGCCGAAAGCTGGGAAGGGCTGATGGAGTTCCTCGACCAGACCTTCTGAGCGGGCTTGCGCCGGGCGGTCCCGCGGCGGCCCGGCGCGCCAATTTTACCGTTTTCGTTTTTCCGATTCCGTGTTTGGATACCTCCCATAACCAAGGGAGGACATGAATGACCCAGGTCACGATGACCGTGAACGGCAAGGCCGTTTCCGGTGACGTTGAAGGGCGCACGCTGCTCAGCGAGTTCCTGCGCGAGGGGCTGCGCCTGACTGGCACCCATGTAGGGTGCGACACCAGCCAGTGCGGCGCCTGCGTGGTGCATGTGGATGGCGAGGCGGTGAAGAGCTGCACGGCGCTGGCTGCCGATCTCGAAGGGGCCGAGGTGGTCACGATCGAGGGCATGGCGAATGCCGACGGCTCGCTCTCGACGATCCAGCAGGCGTTCCAGGATCATCACGGGCTTCAGTGCGGCTTCTGTACGCCGGGCATGGTGATGTCGGCGGCGGCGCTGCTGAAGGAGAACCCCAAGCCGACCGAGCACGAGATCCGCGAGTATCTCGAGGGCAATATCTGCCGCTGCACGGGCTATCACAACATCGTCAAGGCGATCATGGCCGCCAGCGGCCAGGACGTGTCGGCCATCGCCGCGGAATGACCCCCGTCCGGACCGCGGAGGAGGCGGGCCGGGCATGCATATTTGGGGAAAGATGAAGGGGCGATGAGACGCGCCCCGACCCCGGGGCCCCCTATGGTGGCGGGCCGGGGGCGGTATCCAAGGGAGGACGACCATGCCGAAGGATCATGGTATCGGCGCAAGATCCAAGCGCCGCGAAGACACCCGGTTTCTGACCGGGAAGGGTGTTTACACCGATGACATGGCGATGCAGGGGCAGGTCCATGCCGTCATGGTGCGCTCGACGGTGGCGCATGGAAAGATCGTGTCGATCGACACCTCCGCCGCCGAGGCGATGCCGGGCGTGCTGGCGGTCTTCACCGGCGAGGATTTCGTCGAGGTGGGGGGCAACCCCGCGGGCTGGCTGATCCATTCGCGGGATGGCTCGCCGATGCGAGAGCCCAAGCGCCCGGTGCTGGCCCATGGCAAGGTGCGCCACGTGGGCGATGCCTATGCCGCCGTGATCGCCGAGACCTATGCCCAGGCCAAGGACGCCGCCGAGGCGCTGGCGGCAGGCACCGAGATCGAGGAACTGCCCGCGGTGATCGACATGGCCGCCGCCGTCGCCAATGCCGACAACCGCGTGCATGACGAGATCCCCGACAACCTGTGTTTCGACTGGGGCTGGATCGAGGACAACCGCGAGGCGGTCGACCAGGCGATGAAATCGGCCGAGCATGTCACCACGCTTGAACTGGTGAACAACCGCCTTGTCCCGAACGCGATGGAGCCACGGGCCTCCATCGGCGAGTACAACACCGGCACCGGCGACTACAAGCTGACGACGACCAGCCAGAACCCGCACCTGACCAAGCTCTTGGTCTGCGCCTTCGTTCTCGGCATCCCCGAGCACAAGCTGACGGTGGTGGCCCCTGACGTGGGCGGCGGCTTCGGCTCGAAGATCTACCACTACGGCGAAGAGGCCCTGGTGCTGGCCGCGGCCAAGAAGCTGGGCCGGCCGGTGCGCTGGACGGCGGAACGCTCGGAAAGCTTTCTGTCGGATGCGCATGGCCGTGACCACGTCACCACGATCGAGATCGGCGCCAAGAAGGATGGCGAGATCGTCGCGATCCGCACCAACACGCTGGCCAACGTGGGCGCCTACCTGTCGAACTTCTCGACCGCGACGCCCACCTTCCTGCACGGTACGCTGATGGCAGGCCCCTACAAGGTGCCGCATGTCTACGTGAACCTGAAGGCGGTCTTCACCAACACCGCGCCGGTCGATGCCTACCGGGGCGCGGGCCGCCCCGAGGCGACCTATTCCATCGAGCGTGCGGTCGACAAGATGGCGCGCGAACTGGGTCTCGACCCGGTCGAGGTGCGGCGCAAGAACCTGATCACGCCGGACATGTTCCCCTACACCACGCCCGTGGCGTTGGCCTATGACACCGGCAACTACCAGGCGACACTCGACAAGGCGCTGGAGCTGTCGGACTACGCGGGCTTCGAGGCGCGGGCCGCCGAAAGTGCCGCGCGCGGCAAGCTGCGGGGCATGGGCCTGTCCACATGGATCGAGGCCTGCGGCATCGCGCCCTCGCACCTGGTGGGTCAGCTGGGCTCTCGCGTGGGCCTCTATGACGCCGCCACGGTGCGGGTCAGCGCCACCGGCACCATCCAGGTGATGACCGGCGCCCATTCCCACGGGCAGGGTCACGAGACGGTCTTTGCACAGGTCGTGGCCGACAAGCTGGGTATCCCCGAGGATGCGGTCGAGATCGTCCATGGCGACACCTCGAAGATCCCGTTCGGCATGGGCAGCTACGGCTCGCGCAGCCTTGCAGTCTGCGGCTCGGCGATGGACCGGGCGATGGACAAGATCATCGCCAAGGGCAAGAAGATCGCCGCCCACATGCTCGAGGCCGCCGAGGGGGACATCACCTTCGAGAACGGCAGCTTCAGCGTGGCGGGCACCGACAAGGCCAAGACCTTCGGCGAGATCGCCTTCTCGGCCTATGTGCCGCACAACTACCCGCTGGAAGAGCTGGAGCCGGGGCTGGAGGAAACCGCCTTCTACGACCCCAACAACTTCACCTACCCGGCGGGCGCCTACCTCTGCGAGGTGGAGGTCGACCCCGACACCGGCGTCGTCGAGATCATGAACTTCACCTGCGCCGACGATTTCGGCAACGTGATGAACCCGATGGTCGTCGAGGGGCAGGTGCATGGCGGCGTGGTGCAGGGCATCGGCCAGGCGATGATCGAGAACACCACCTATGACGACAGCGGCCAGTTGCTGAGCGGGTCCTACATGGAATACGCGATGCCGCGGGCCGATGACGTGCCGATGATCACGGTCGACCATTCCTGCGCGACACCCTGCACGCACAACCCGTTGGGCGTGAAGGGCTGCGGAGAGGCCGGCGCCATCGGCAGCCCGCCCGCGGTGGTCAACGCGGTGATCGACGCGCTTCAGCGTGGCGGGTACACCCATGTCACGCATATCGACATGCCCGTGTCGCCGTCGCGCGTCTGGGCGGCGATGAACGGCTGACCCGGAGGGAGAGGAGAAACCCATGTACAATTTCGAATTCGCCAAACCTTCCAGTATCGGCGAGGCCGTCGAGGCCCTGGGCCAGGACGAGGCGCAGGCGCTGGGCGGGGGGCAGACGCTTCTGCCCACGATGAAGCAGCGGCTGGCGGCACCGGCCACGCTGGTCAGCCTCAACGGCATCGCCGAGATGATCGGCGTCTGCGTCAATGACGCGGGCGAGGTCTGCATCGGCGGCGCCACGCCGCACGCCACCGTCGCCCGCGAGGCGCTAGCGCATTACCCGGCGCTGGCGGCGCTGGCAAACCGGATCGGCGATCCGGCGGTGCGCAACCGCGGCACGATCGGCGGGTCGCTGGCCAACAACGACCCCTCGGCCTGCTACCCGGCGGCCGCGCTTGGCTCCGGCGCCACGATCAAGACCAATGCGCGGGACATCGCGGCGGATGACTACTTCCAGGGGATGTTCGAAACCGCCCTCGACGAGGGCGAGATCATCACCGAGGTCCGCTTCCCCGTGCCGGAAAAGGCGAACTACCAGAAGTTCGTCCAACCGGCCTCTCGCTTCGCCCTCGTCGGCGTTTTCGTGGCGAAATACGCGGGCGGCGTCCGGGTTGCGGTGACCGGCGCGTCCTCGAACGGCGTCTTCCGCTGGTCCGAGGCCGAGGCGGCGCTGTCCTCGGACTTCTCGAAAGGGGCGGTCGAGGGGCTCTCGGCGCCCTCGGGCGACATGATCAGCGACCTGCACGGATCGGGCGACTACCGCGCGCATCTCGTGAAGGTGATGACCGGCCGGGCCGTCGCGGCGGCAGGCTGAAACCGCCGGAAATGACGGGAAAGCGCCGGGGAGACCCGGCGCTTTTCGCGTTTCGGATCAACGGGATCATGCGTATTTGGCGACCATCCGCGCGGCCCGCGCCATCTTGCGCACCGCCGAGGGGCTGACGCCCAGGTGGTTGCGCACCGAGCGCGAGAAGCCGGCCAGTGTCTCGAACCCCGCCGCCGTGGCGATCTCGGAGATCGGCATCGCCGTGTTCCGGAGCAACTCGGCCCCATGACGAAGCCGCAGGCCGAGGTAGTAATCCGAAGGTTTCATGCCCGTCGCCCGCATGCAGCGCCCGCGCAGGGCCTTGCGGCTGAGGCCCATGCTCTCGGCCAGTTCCCCCAGCGGGAGAGGGTCGGCCAGGCGGGACCGCATCCGGGCGTCCATCTCGGCGATGACCGGGTCGGCGGCGGCCTGCGGGTCTGGGCCACCGGTCGTCTCGGGCAGGCGGCCCGTGCTGAGCGCGCGCGCGACCTCCTCGGCGAGGGCGGGGTTTGCGACATCGGCGATCCAGGCGCACATCGCATCGGCAACCGCGATCCCGCCGGCGACGGTCAGGCGTCGGTCATCGAGCAGATGCGGGCGGTCGCTGAGCAGGATGTCGGGAAAGGGCCCGTCGTCGTTTTCCTGCACCACCGCGCGACGGCCATCGAGCTGGCCTGTCCGCGCGAGGATCACGGTGCCCCCGTCGATCCCGCCAAGCCGCCCGCCCGCGCCATCGACGCGCGACAGGAAGGCTTGGAAGCCGTTGGGGATACGCCCCGGCACATCCTCGCCGCAGATCACGATGGCAAGGTCGACGCCCTCGGCCCCGTCCCAGTCACGGCGATCCGGCGCCATGACGGCCCCGTTCGACGCCTGCGCCTCGGCATGGCCGGGGATGCGGGTCTCGCAGGTGAAGAGGGGGGCGTCCGCCATCTGGTTGGCGATATCGATCGCCTCGCGTGCCAGCGCGTAGGCAAGCATGGGGAAACCGGGAAACAGGACGAAACTGATACACACCATGGGCGGAGGATGGCGCAGGGTTCAGGGCGGTTCAAGACAAGTCGATGCAGCTTATCCACAGGCGCTGCGCGGCGGCCACAGGGCAGGGGAGCGCTCACTCCCCGAAGCGCTGGCTCCAGCCGTGCGCGGATGCGTCCGTTCCGTCCAGCATCTCGTCGAGGTCCAGTTCGAGGCCGATTGTCAGGCCGAAATCCGTCGTATGACTGAGCCGGAGGGTCAGGTCGAGATCGTAGAGCAATTCGGTCCGGCGCTCGCCGGACGGGCTCGATGTGCCCACGAGCCCCATCTGCGCCCCGCCGACGATCTCGATACCCTCCGCGCTGGCCGGGCCAAAGGGCAAGGCAAGGACAGCCGCAAGGGCAGGGATGACAAGGCGCGTGCTCATGCAGAGCAGTATACCGCGTAGAAGCACCGGCCAACAGTCACAAAGAAAAAGGCGCGCCCGGCGGACGCGCCCGTCTGTATCGGCAGCAGGCCGTGGCCTACTTGCTCGGGCCGATCATCATGACCATCTGGCGGCCTTCCATCTTGGGCATGTTCTCGACCTTGCCGAGGCCTTCGACATCGGTGGCGACCCGTTCCAGAAGCTCGCGGCCGAGGTTCTGGTGCGCCATCTCGCGCCCGCGGAAGCGCAGGGTAACCTTCACCTTGTCGCCGTTTTCCAGGAACTTGGTCACGTTCCGCATCTTCACCTCGTAGTCGTGGGTGTCGGTGTTCGGACGGAACTTGACCTCCTTGACCTCGATGATCTTCTGCTTCTTGCGTGCTTCGCTCTCGCGCTTCTGCTGTTCGTACTTGAACTTGCCGAAGTCCATGATCTTGCACACCGGCGGATCAGCGTTCGGCGAGATCTCGACCAGGTCGAGACCGGCCTCCTCGGCCATGGCCATGGCGCGGGCTGGGGTGACCACCCCGACGTTTTCGCCCTCGGCGCCGATCAGGCGGATCTCGGGGGCACGGATGCGGTCGTTGACGCGCGGGCCGGTATCTCGGGTCGGCGGCGCGTTATGGGGTCTGCGAGCTATGGGGGCCTCCTGAAGTAGCCGTTGACGAGGCGCTAAGGTACCCGCGCCGCGCCCGTCTTTCAAGGCGATTTGGGCGGGGCCTTGCCGCTTTCCTGCATCATGCTGCCGTGCAGCATTGCGCCGCCTCGGCGAGGGGCATATGTGCGCCGCATGACTCACACCCAATGGGGGACCCTATGAGCCGAGTACTGATCATCATTGCAATTCTCGCCGCCGTCGGCGTCGGGGGCTATTTCCTCTCGCAGGGCGCGCCCGAAACCACCGAGGTGACCGATGAGGTCGAAGCGGTGACCGAAGAGACGACCGAGGCCGCAGAAGAGGCTGCCGAGACCGCCGAAGAGGCCGCGACCACCGTGGAAGAGGCCGTCACCGAGGCGGTCGAAGAGGCCGAGACCGTCGTCGGGGAGGCCGTTGAGGCTGCCGAGACCGCGGCAGAAGAGGCCGTCGAAGCCGTCCAGGGCGCCATCGACGAGGCGCTCGGCACCGCCGACGAGGCTGCCGATGCAGCGGAAGGCGCCGCGGATGAGGCCGTCGATACCGCGACCGCCGTCGCCGAGGATGCCGCCGAGACCGCCGCAGGTGCAACCGAGGCCGCCGAGACCGCGCTCACCGAGACCGAGGCCGCCGCGACCGAGGCCGCCGAGACCGTCGCCACCGGTGCCGAAGAGGCGGTCGAGGCCGTCGAAGGCACCGCAGACGAGGCCGTCGCCGAGACCGTCGTCGCCGCGGAAGAGGCAGGCGATGCCGCGCTGAGCGATCTCTTCACCGCCGAAGGCTTCGACTACGACCAGGCGATCGCGGCCCTGGAAGCGTCGGATATCTCGCCGCTGACCCGGACCGCGGTGACCACCGCCCTCGAGAACGCGCGGGATAATCCCGAGCTGCTCGAGGCGGCCCTCGCCCAGGCGCGCACGGCCCTCGGCATCGCGCAGTGATCCTGCCGGTCTGAAACGACAAAGCCCCCCGCAGCATCGCGCCGCGGGGGGCTTTTTCTTGCCCTGACGCCAGATGGGCTCAGTCGAGGAAGGCCTTTTCCACCACGTATTCCGCGGGCTTCGAGTTTGCCCCCTCGCGCAGGCCATACTCTTCCAGCATGTCCTTGATCTCGAGGTTGAAGGCGAGGTTGCCGCAGACCATCGCACGATCCGTCTCGGGCGCGAGCGGCGCAACGCCGAGATCGGCAAATACCTCGCCCGAGCGCATCAGGTCGGTGATGCGGCCCATCTTGGGGCTCTCCTCGCGCGTCGTGGTCGGGTAGTAGCGCAGCTTGTCGGCGAAGCCCTCGCCGATCAGCTCTGCCAGAAGCTCATCCTCGCGGATGCTCTCGATCAGCTTGGCGCCATAGGTCAGCTCGCCGACCTCGCGGCAGGTGTGCGTAATGATGACCTCGTCGTAATCGGTGTAGGTCTGCGGATCGCGCAACAGCGAGGCGAAGGGCGCGAAGCCCGTCCCGGTGGCGAAGAACCAGATCCGCTTGCCCGGCAACAACGCGTCATGGACCAGCGTTCCCACCGGCTTGGGGCGCAGGATGATCTCGTCGCCGGGCGCGATATGCTGCAGCTTCGAGGTGAGCGGCCCGTCCGTCACCTTGATCGAGTAGAACTCCAGCTCGTCGTCCCAGGCGGGTGAGGCGATGGAATAGGCGCGCAGAAGCGGCTTCTGCTTGCCCGTCGCGGGGTCCGGGTCGCCCATCAGGCCGATCATCACGAATTCCCCCGACCGGAACCGCAGCGAGGGCGGCCGCGTGCAGCGGAACCGGAACAGCCGGTCGGTGTAATGCTCCACCTCGGTCACGGTCTGCGCGTCGGGCAGGGTGGGGGTGGCTTTGGCGGGGGCGGCGTCGATGTCTTTCACGGGTCTCAACTCGGTCATGTCCATGTCGGGGCCGGTCTAGCCGCCCCCTTCTCCTTAAGCCTTGATCCAGGTCAGGGAAAGCCGCGCGTCAGCCGCGCAGCCGCGATTGATAGTCGCCCGCGCGCCAATCGGCACGGGCGAGCCATTGCTCTTCGGGCTGGCGGGCGGCGATCTGCGGCGCGACCTCCACCTCGTCGAAGCCCGCGCGGCGGGCCATGGCATATTGATCGGCCAGCACATGCCCCGCGGCGCGCAGCCGCCCGCCATAGCCCATCGCGCGCAACCGCCGCGCCACGGTGAAGCCGCGCCCGTCTGCGAAGGAGGCGAAACGCACCCGGATCATCGCGAGCCGGTCGAGATGGGGGCCGAGCGCTGCAAGATCCTCTCCGGGGTCAAGCTCGACACCCGCAACCACGCCCGCTTCGGCCAGGGCGCCAAGCGGCCCGGTCCAGTCGTCGGGTCCGAAACCGTCATCGCGCATGATCACCGCTTCCTGTGCCGCCTGTTCCATCCATCACACTCCGTTAAGGTTAACGCGGCCCCCGCGCCCCCTTCATCTTTCCAAAAATATGCAAGCCCGGCCTGCCGCCCTCAGGACGCCTGCCGAACCGGGCCCCGCACGATCCGGCCGTCCACGAAATGGATGCCGCATTCCTCCTTGCCCGAGCCGCGCCAGCGGCCCGCCCGCGGGTCCTCGCCCGCCGCCACCGGCGTGGTGCAGGGCGCGCAGCCGATCGAGGGATAGCCGCGGGCCACCAGCGGGTGACGCGGCAGGCGGTTGTTGACCATGTACTCGGCCACATCCTCGCGCGCCCAATGGGCGAGCGGGTTGATCTTGATCCGCTCCGCCCCCTCGGCCTCGAAGAACTCCAGCGCCGCCCGGCTGCCCGACTGGAAGCGCTTGCGCCCGGTGATCCAGGCATCGAAGGGTGCCAGCGCATGCTCCAGCGGCTCGGTCTTTCTGAGCGCGCAGCAGGCGTCGGGGTCGCTCTGGTGCAACAGCCCCTCGGGGTCGCGCGCCGCCATCCGCGTCCGGCTCGCCCGGATCACGCGCAGGTCGCGCAGCCCCAGCGTGTCGGCCACCTCGCGCTGGTAGGCCAGCGTCTCGGGAAACAGCATCTCGGTGTCGATGAACAGGACCGGCGTCGCCCGGTCCACCAGCGCCACCATGTGCAGCAGCGCGACGGATTCCGCCCCGAAGCTCGACACCATCGCGACGGAGCCCGTGTCGCTGTCGGTCAGCGCGTGTTCCAGCACCGAGATTGCCGAATGGTGCCTGTAGCGCGCATTCAGCGCCGCCACCCGCGCCGCGACAGACGGGAAAGGGCGGGCCTCAGGCCGCATCGGCCCGTGCCTCTCCATCCTCGTAGAGCGCCGATTTGAAGGGCTCCATGCCAAGGCGCCGATAGGCGTCGAGGAATGTCTCCTCCGGCCTCTCGCGCAGCGAGAGATAGGCCAGAAGGATGCGCTCGACCGCGGGCACGATCTGGTCATAGGCGAAGCCCGGTCCGGTCCGCTCGCCGATCACGGCGTCCGGGCCGCCATCGCCGCCCAGCGTGATCTGGTAGCTTTCGACACCTGCCCGGTCGAGGCCGAGAATGCCGATATGCCCGACATGGTGATGCCCGCAGGCGTTGATGCAGCCCGATATCTTGATCTTCAGCGGCCCGATCTCGTGTTCGATCTTCAACGCCTCGAAGCGCGTCGCCAGCTCCTGCGCCACGGGGATCGAGCGCGCGGTCGCCAGCGCGCAATAGTCCATCCCCGGGCAGGCGATGATGTCCGAGGCGAGACCGACATTCGCCGTGGCCAGACCCGCCGCCGTCAGCGCCTCGTGTACCGCTTTCAGGTGCCGTTTCGGCAGATGCGGCAGGATCACGTTCTGCTCATGGGAAATGCGCAGCTCGTCGTGGGCATAGCGTTCGGCAAGCTCGGCGAGCACCCGCATCTGTGCGGAGGTC
>CBFIFZ010000013.1:0-27824 GCA_965661995.1 Roseicyclus sp. | reverse complement strand
GCCCCTCGGCACCGCGGTGGACGTGATCGCCGTGCCCGTGCAGGGAATGACCGCCACCGAGGGAACGATCCGCCTCGACTACCTGACCTACGGCGCGGGATGGGAGCCGAGCTACGAGATCCGCCTCGTCAGCGAGACCGGCGCGCTGGAGTTGGCGCGTTTCGTGACGGTCTACGCCGCCGGACCGGCCCGGTGGCAGGAGGTCGAGATGTCCTTCTCCACCGCCGAGCCGAACCGCCAGCGCACCCCCTCGATCCTGTCACCCACGCCCGCCCGCATCGTCGAGCCGCCGCCGCCCAGCACCCGTGTCGATGACGCCGCCGGCTTCTCGACCTCGCTCGAGCGTCTGCTTGAGCCCGAGGCGATGCCGGTGATGGAACCCGTGATGGTCGAGGACCGCGCAGCGCTCAGGATCGAGGGGCTGTCGCTTCGCTACGACTACGCCACACCGGTCAGCATCGGCCCCTCGGGCGAGGCGGTTCTGCCGCTCGACGCCCTGACGTTTGAAGCCGAGACCGAGGCACGCGCCGTGCCGCGCTTCGACGAAACGGCCTTCCTCGTCGCCATGGCGACCAATGACAGCGGCGAGCCGATCCTGCCGGGCTATGCGCGGTTCTACCGCGATGGCGCGCTGGTGGGCGAAGACCTGTTGCCGCTGATCGCGACGGGGGCCGAGGCCGAGATGGGCTTCGGCCCGCTCGACCATCTTCGGCTCGTGTGGATCGATCGCTCGCTGGCCGAGGGGGACCGCGGGCTGTTCACCACCGCCAGCACGCAAGAGCGGCGGCTTGCCTTCGGGGTCGAGAACACCTCGGGCACGGCGGAAACCGTGCGTCTCCTCTACGCGACGCCCTTCGCCGAACAGGAGGACCTTGGCCTAGAGCTGTCGCTCACGCCTGCGCCCGACGCGCGCGACGTGGACGACCTGCGCGGGGTGCATGAGTGGTCGCTCGACGTTGGGCCGGGCGAAACCTCCATGATCGAGATGACGGTTACACTCGACTGGCCCGAGGATCAGCGCCTGACCTGGCGGCCCTGAGGCGCGTGCCGCGCTCGAACCGGGGCGCACCCGCACCGCGTCAGCGGTGCCACCGCCGTCGCTGACGAAGACCGCAGGTCGAGATGCGCGGCTGGCGCCGCACGGGCTATGCGCTGTGGGCAGAGGCGTGTCAGAACCTCTCAGCCCGCAGCACCTCGCAATCGACCACGCTGACCACGCCGATGTGGCGGTCCACGACCGAGAAGGCCGCATCAAGCAGCGCGTCCAGGCGCTCGGGCCGGATGATGCAGACCACGCTGACCATCCCGCCTGCGCGGCTGACCTGTCCCTCGCGGCTCCATTGGCCAGAGCGGCCCGAGCCGCCGAGCACCGGCAAAATGGTAAAGCCGGTCACGCCGGCCTTGATCAGCGCAGTGGTCAGCCGGGTTTCCATCACCGCTTCGATGGTGATCTCGACACGCTTTGCCTGGTGGGTCTGCATGGGCCTCAGCCTCCGGTGACGGCGCTGGCCACCGCGAGATAGAGCGGTATGCCGAGCGTCAGGTTGAAGGGGAATGTCACGCCAAGTGACAGCGTGAGGTAGACCGAGGGGTTCGCCTCGGGCAGGGCCACGCGCATCGCTGCGGGCACCGCGATGTAGGAGGCCGAGGCGCAGAGCGTCATGAACAGCACCACGCCGCCGGTGGACAGCCCCAGCACCAGCCCCGCCGCGAGCCCGAGGCTCGCGCCGATGGGCGGCATGATCACACCGAACAGGAACACCCCCGGCGTCAGCACCCCGCGCGCCTCGCGCAGGCCGCGGCCCGCGACCAGCCCCATGTCGAGCAGGAACAGGCACAAGACGCCTTGGAACGGGGCGACGATAAGGGGGGCGATCATCTCCATCCCCTCGGCCCCGGTGATCCAGCCGATCAGGAAGGAGCCGACCAGCAGCACGATGGAGCCGTTCAGAAGGATCTCGCGCATCAGCCCTTCCTCCATCTCGGCGGAGGATTTGCCGAAGCGCGCGATCAGCCAGAGCGCCGAGAGGATCGCGGGCGCCTCCATCACGGCGGCGACGGCGACCATGTAGCCCTCGGACGACAGCCCCGCCGAGCCGATGACCGAGGTCGCGGCGACGAAGGTCACGATCGATATCGAGCCGTAATGCCCCGCCACGGCGGCGGCATCGGTCACGTCGAGCCGCGTCATGGTGCGCAAGAGGGCGAAGGCGATCATCGGAAGGCCGAAGGACAGGATCAGACCGGCGACCAGAGACAGAAGCAGCGTCTGGTCGATGCCGTGATCGGCCACGCTGACGCCGCCCTTGAAGCCGATGGCGAAGAGCAGGTAGATCGACATCCCCTTGGCGATGGCCTCGGGGATCGACAGGTCGGACCGGGCGAAGGCCGCCAGCAGGCCGAGCGCGAAGAACAGGATGATCGGCGACAACAGGTTGTCCGCCGCCAGCGCGAGAATGCCGTCCATCGCCGTCCCCTTTTTCTCGTTCCGGTCGCCATAGCGGCGCGGGGGGCTTGCGTAAAGTCAGCCCTTCACGAAATGCCGGACCGATCCGTCGAAGGTTTCAAGGTCCATCTCGGCCAGGTCCGTCCACAGACCGTGCAGCGTCAGCTGGTCGGCATCGACGGCTTCGGCCACGAAGGGATAGCCCAGCAGGTTCTCGAGGCTGATCTGGATCCCCTCCTTCTCCAGTGCGGTCTGGCGGTCGGTGGGGTCGGTGATATCGATGATGCGCGCCACGCCGGGGCGCAGCACGTCGAGCCAGCGGCCGATGAAGCTTTCGGTCCTTTCGAACTCGGGCGCCTCGCCCGCGCACATCTGCAGGCAACCGCGCACGCCGCCGCAGTTGGAATGACCCATCACGATGATGTGGCTGACGTGCAGGTGCTTGACCGCGAATTCGACCGCAGCGGCGGTGCCGTGGTGCTGACCGTCCGGCGTGTAGGGCGGCACGAGGTTGGCGATGTTGCGGTGCACGAAGACCTCGCCGACCTGCTGGCTGAAGACCGACCCGACGGCGACGCGGCTGTCGCAGCAGGCGATGACCATGGCGCGCGGGGTCTGGCCCTCGATGGCGAGCTTGCGAAACAGGTCGCGGTTCTCGGGAAAGGCGTGGGTCTTCCAGTCGGTGTAGCGCTCGAGCAGGTAGTCGGGCAGCGATCTGACGCGGTGCATGTCCTGGGTCTGTCCTTGGTCCGTCGGATGCATGCATACCCGGCATACGGGAAAAATTGGAGGCTCTTCTTGCCGCGCCCATAAGGCTTTGTTCAGACCCTGGGGGCAGGGTCTCGCCTGCCTTTGGTGGGGGCATGACCTGGAGCGAATGAATGAGGGCGGGAATAACCGTACTGCCGCTGGAGGAGCCTGCGCGCTTCAACCCCGGCCAACTGGAACAATTATGTATCAATATGGGCGAAACCCGGGCCGAGGCCGAGGTCGCCTATGCCCTGCAACGCCTTTCGGCCCTGCTGGCCGAGGTGGCGTTGCTGCGCGACACGGGCCAGCGCGACACGCTGGAGGAAGTGCTGGCCGCCCTCATCCGCGATGCGCAGCTGATCGGCATGGCCACGTTGGCGCGCGTCGGGCGGCATGTGCTCGACTGTCTCGACAGTGGCGATCCGACCGCGCTGGCGGCGACGCTGGCCCGGCTGGAACGGGTCGGCGACCGGTCGATCCACGCGGTCTGGGACCTTGACGACCTTTCGGGTTGAGGCCACTTGCGGCGACCGGGCGCGGCGCTAGTGTGGCGCCCGATCCAGCGGAGCCCGACCCGACATGCCCCAAGCCTTGCGTTTTGCCGACCCGACCGATGGCGCGATCCCGATCCGGCTGGTCAACCCGGACGTGGCCGAGGCCGTTGTCGGGGCGCTGCCCACCGCTCAACGCGCCTGGGCGGAACATCACGGCTTCGCGGGCACGCTGGGCCAGTCCTGCGCCCTGCCGGGCGAGGGGGGCGCGCCGGAGCTGTTGCTGATCGGCACAGGCACTGCCGCCGATCGCCAGCGCAAGCGGTTCGCCGTCGGTGCGGCCATCGCCGATCTGCCGCACGCAACCTATACGCTCGAGGCGCCGCTGGACGGGGCCGAGGGTGAGGAAATCGCCCTTGGCTACCTCCTGTCGCTCTACCGCTTCGAGCGTTACCGCAAGCCGTCGCCAGACAAGGCCGGGCTGGTCGCGCCCAGGGGCGTCGATGCCGCCCGGCTGGAACGGATCGCCGGCGCCGAGGCGCTGACGCGCGACCTGATCAACACGCCCGCCGAGGACATGGGGCCGGACGCGCTGGAGAAAGCGGCGCTCGACCTTGCCGCCGAATGCGGGGCCGAGGTTTCCGTGATCACGGGCGAAGACCTGCTCGCGCGCAACTTCCCACTGATCCACACCGTCGGACGTGCCGCCGCTCGCGCGCCGCGCCTGATCGAGATGCGCTGGGGCAAGGGCGCGCGCAAGCTGACGCTGGTGGGCAAGGGCGTCTGTTTCGACACCGGCGGCCTGAACCTCAAGCCCGGATCGTCCATGGGCCTGATGAAGAAGGACATGGGCGGGGCGGCTACCGTCCTGGGCCTTGCCCGGATGATCATGACCGAGGGGCTGGACCTGTCGCTTAGGGTGCTGATTCCGGCGGTGGAGAACGCGGTTTCGGGCGGTTCCTTTCGCCCCGGCGACATCTTCACCGCGCGCAACGGCAAGACCGTCGAGATCAACAACACCGACGCCGAGGGGCGGCTGGTGCTGGCCGACGCGCTGGCCTACGCCGCCGAGGAGCCCTGCGACCGGATCGTTTCGATGGCGACGCTGACCGGGGCGGCGCGCGTGGCCGTCGGCCCAGATATCGCGCCCTTCTTCACCGATGACCATGCCTTGGCCGCGTCGCTGTCGCAGGCCGCAACCAAGGTGGCCGACCCGGTCTGGCGCCTGCCCTTCCACGCGCCCTACGAGGCGATGATCGAGCCGGGCATCGCCGATCTCGACAATGCGCCCTCCGGCGGTTTCGCGGGGTCGATCACCGCCGCGCTCTTCCTGCGCCGCTTTGTCGGCGATGCCGCACCTTATGCGCATTTCGATATCTACGGCTGGTGCCCCTCCGCCGCGCCCGCCCGGCCCAAGGGCGGCGTCGGGCAGGGTGCCCGCGCGCTCTTCCGGGTGCTGACGCAGGAGGCGGGCGCATGACGATGGACCCGCGGATCACCGCCAGCAACGGCCGCGTCGCCCATGTCTCGCTCGAGGGATCGGTCGAGGCCGAGCGTTACGTCAAGGGCCGCTGGATGATGGTGCAGCAGCCGATGGTGAACCTGTCGGATGCGCCGCGCGGGCAGCGGTCCAGCCAGCTTCTGTTCGGCGAACGGTTTCTTGCGCTGGAAACGGCCGACGGCTTCGCCTTCGGCGTTTCCGAACGGGACGGCTATGTCGGCTACATCCTGTCGGGCGCGCTGACCGGCGCCGAGGAGGCGACCCATTGGGTCGTGTCGCCCGCGACGCATCTCTACCCCAAGCCCGATTTCAAATCGCCGCCCGATGTGGCCCTGTTCTTCGGCAGCCGCGTCACGGTGATGGGCGAGCGCGACGGCTTCTACCGCATCCAGACGGGCCACCACGTTCCGCGCCAGCACCTGATGCCGCTCAAGGCGCGCTTCGACGATCCGGTCGGCATCGCCGACATGTTCCTCGGCACGCCTTACCTGTGGGGCGGGACCAGCCGCTGGGGCATCGATTGCTCCGGGCTGGTGCAGGCAGCACTTCTGGCCTGCGGCATCGACTGCCCGCGCGACAGCGACCAGCAGGAGGCGGTGCTGGGCAACCCCCTGCCGGAGGGCGAACCCCTGCAGCGCGGCGATCTCGTGTTCTGGAAGGGGCATGTCGGGCTGATGTCGAGCCCCACGATTCTGTTGCACGCCAACGTGCACCACATGGCGGTCGCCTACGAACCCTTCGACGAGGCGGTGGAGCGGATCGCAGCCAGGGAATTCGGGCAGATCACCTCGATCCGCCGGTTGCCGGGGTTGTCCTAGCCCTCGACCGCGCGGATCAGCTTGCGCTCGAGCACGCGCAGCACGGTCTTCAGGTCGTGACCGCGTTTCAGGATGCGGCCATCCATGCCGATGACCGAATACTGCCCCTGCTTGTCGCGCAGCCGGGGGCGCTTTTCGATCCGGTAGATCGGGTGTTCGGCGGTGCGGCGGAAGATGGCGAAGATCGCCACGTCGCTCAGGTGCGATATGCCGTAGTCGCGCCACTCTCCGGTGGCGACCATGCGCCCGTAGAGGGTGAGGATCACGCCAAGCTCCCTGCGGTCGAAGGCAACCTGTTGCGTGCGTGCGGCGGGCCCGTCGGGCTGGAAATGCATCACCATGATTGGATGGTGGGGGCGATGGGGGCGCGGGTCAAGCGCGAAGCGACAGGGGCGGTGGGCGGGCGCGGTCAGATCACGAGATCGGCCGCATAGGCGCGCAGGATCCAATCGGGCAGGATCGGCACTGCCTTGGCAAGCCGCCCATTGGCAAAGACGAGCATCTGCCGCGGCGGTTCGTTGAGGCATGAGTTGTCGAAAACCATGCCCCTGTCCGCCCTCAGGACTGCCTCGCGGATCAGGGGCTGGTTGCGGTCGAAGCGCGCCCGGATCTTGTCTTCCGGCACATCATGGCCGCCTTGGTCGACGCGGGACCTGACGCGCGCAACGGAGAGATCGGGACCGTCGATGCCGACGTGCATCACGACGACAAGGTATCCTTGCGCCCGTGCGGCGGCGATGAGCTCCAGCTTGGAAGGGTGGGAGAACACCGTCTCGGTGGCGAAGCTGCGGCGCGCCGCCAGCAGCTCGGCCCGTCGCGCGTCGGCGATGCGGGCGGCCTCGTAGGCGGCGTCCATGGACGGATCGCCGAGTTCGTCGCGCTGGATGATGTCGGCATTCACGAAAGGCCCGACAAAGCGCGGGGCGACGCGGGTCTGGTAGAGGGTCGATTTGCCCGCGCCATTCGGCCCGGCCAGCAGGACAAGGCTGGGCCTCAAGCGTCCGTATCCGCTTTCGCGTAGACGAGGTTGCCGCCTTCATCGAGACCGACACCCCGGCCAAGCGCCTTGCGCTGCGCGAAAAACGCGGTTTCAGCCGCGGAGGGGGTCGCCATGGTCTCGGTGAAGGCCTCGAGCCAAGCGGCGTCTTCCTCCTCGGACAGGGAGGTGGTGTCGAGCCTGCCGTCGAGGGCGGCGGTGATGCTTGCGTGATCGAAACGGCCGGATTGCTCGATCGCGCGGCCGATCTTCATCCAATGGGTGATCTGCCCGGCAACCGAGCGGCTCTGCAGCTCCGCTTCGCGGCGGACCAGCGCCATGATGTCATCGGCAAGTTTGACGGATTGCGCCATGGTCGCCCCCTGAGCTTGTCTGAAGGTGGCAAAATGCCACCCATAAGTCAAGATCAAGGGGCGGGGTGGCTCAGGCGCGCACCAGCGCCTCATACGCCTCGGCGATGCCGCGGGTAAGGGCGCCGACCTCGAAAGTGTAGTCGCCGATCTGGCCCACCGGCGTGACCTCGGCGGCAGTGCCGGTCAGCCAGCACTGCTCGAAGCCTTCCAGTTCCTCGGGCATGATGTGGCGCTCGTGAACCGCGACCTGGCGCTCCTTGAGCATGCCGATCACCGTTTGCCGGGTGATGCCGTTCAGGAAGCAGTCGGCCATGGGCGTATGAACCTCGCCATCCTTGACGAAGAAGATGTTGGCGCCCGTCGCCTCGGCAACGTAGCCGCGGTAATCCATGAAGAGCGCGTCGGAACAGCCCTTGGCCTCGGCCGCGTGCTTGGAGGTGGTGCAGATCATGTAGAGGCCCGCGGCCTTGGCGTGGACGGGGATGGTCTCGGGCGAGGGGCGCTTCCACTTGGAGATATCCAGCTTCGCCCCCTTCATCTTGGCGTCGCCGTAGTAGCTGCCCCATTCCCATGCGGCGATGGCCAGCCGGACGGGGTTCCGGGCGGAACTGACACCCATATCCTCGCCCGCACCGCGCCATGCGACCGCGCGGACATAGGCGTCGGTCAGGTTGTTGGCCTTCATGACCTCGTATTTCGCGGCCTCGATCTCGTCGACAGTGAAGGGGATCTCGAAATCGATGCAGGAGGCCGAGTAATGCAGCCGCTCGGAATGCTTCCGGCTCTCGAAGATCTTGCCGTTATAGGCGCGCTCACCCTCGAACACCGAGGAGGCGTAGTGCATCGCATGGGTCAGGATGTGCACGTTGGCCTCGCGCCAATCGATCAGCTTGCCATCCATCCAGATCTTGCCGTCACGGTTGTCGTAGGCTCCGGCCATCGTTCCGATCCTCGTCCAGTTTACCGGCTCTTCCTTCCGGTGTGTTTTCGAAAGTTGCGCAGATTACGTCCGGATCGGTCATAAAGTTGCGCAAAACGCCCTCATCGCTAGCAATTGATTCTTGGAAAGTCAACAAGGCTGACATAAACTGCGCGAAAGGCCCGGCAGGGGTCGGAAGGAAGGGACAGAGATGGCCGATCGCAACGCGGCGAACCTGATGGGGCGCGGGGAGAGCCTGCTGTTCCTGACCGACGACCAGCTGCGCCGCGGGATCGAGGCGATGTTCTTCGCCTATCGCGGCTTCACCGCCGACCCCGACCGCATCCTGCAGGAATACGGCTATGGCCGCGCGCATCACCGGGCGATCCACTTCATCAACCGCTCGCCGGGCACGACGGTCAACAACCTGTTGTCGATCCTCGGCGTGACCAAGCAGTCGCTGAACCGCGTCTTGCGCACGCTGGTGGAAGACGGCCTTGTCGACAGCCGCGTCGGCACCCGCGACAAGCGGGAGCGACATCTCTACCTGACCGAGAAGGGCGCGGGTCTGGAACGGGCGCTGTCCGAGGCGCAGCGCAACCGGATGCGCGATGCCTTTCGCGCTG
The DNA here is from genome assembly GCA_965661995.1 of Roseicyclus sp. Lineage (GTDB taxonomy): Bacteria > Pseudomonadota > Alphaproteobacteria > Rhodobacterales > Rhodobacteraceae > Roseicyclus. The sequence goes on along the minus strand of CBFIFZ010000013.1, from coordinate 18,923 downwards.
CGGGGCCCGAGGCGGTGGCGGGCTTCCGCGCGGTGCTGGAACAGATGATGGACCCGGACATGAAGCGCCATTACCTCGACGGAGGGGACGGTTCGAGATGACCCATGACATCGGCGCGCATCTGCTGATCGTGGATGATGACGAGCGCATCCGCGGCCTGTTGCAGAAATTCCTGATGCGCAACGGGTTCATGGCGACCGTGGCGCGCGACGCGGCACAGGCGCGCCGGCTCTTGTCGGGCCTCGCCTTCGACCTGATCGTGCTCGACGTGATGATGCCCGGCGAGGACGGGCTGAGCCTGTGTCGCGACATGCGGGGGCAGAACGGGACGCCGATCCTTTTGCTGACAGCCAAGGGCGACCCGGCCGACCGGATCACGGGGCTCGAGGCGGGGGCGGATGATTACCTTGCAAAGCCCTTCGAGCCGAAGGAACTTTTGCTCAGGATCAACGCGATCCTGCGCCGGATGCCCAAGCCGCAGGAAGAGGCGGAACTGCCGCAGGTGCTGCACCTCGGGCCGATCCGCTACGACCTCGAGCGGGCCGAGATGTGGCATGGCACGCAAGCCGTGCGCCTGACCGCGACCGAGGCCGCGCTGATGCGGATCTTCACCGCTGCGCCGAATCGTCCGATCAGCCGCGCCGAACTGGTGAGCCTGCTCAACCGCGACAAGACCGGGGCAGAGCAGGTGCAGGAGCGCGCGGTCGACGTGCAGATCACGCGGCTGCGCCGCAAGATCGAAGTTCACCCCAAACAGCCGCGCTATTTGCAGACGGTGCGCGGCGCGGGCTACATGCTGGCACCGGACTGAAACAGGGCCATCGCCATGACATTGCTTGTCGAGAACCCCGCGGGGCTGGACCACCTGACGCCTGCCGGCCACCCCGAGCGGGTCGAGCGGCTGGAAGAGATCAACGAGGTGCTGTCGGTGCCCGAGTTCGACGCGCTCGACCGGATCGAGGCACCGATGGCCGAGGAAGCCTCGCTGCTTCTGGGTCATCCGCAGCTCTACATCGACGCCGTCCGGCGACAGATACCCGAGGTCGGGCAGACCGCGCTCGACCCCGACACATGGGCCAGCCCCGGCTCGTGGGAGGCGGCGCTGAAGGGCGTGGGCGGATGCATCGCCGCGGTCGACGCGGTTCTTGACGGGCGGGCGAACAACGCCTTCGTCGCCACGCGCCCCCCCGGCCACCATGCCGAAAAGACGCGCGCGATGGGCTTCTGCCTGTTCTCGACCATCGCCATCGCCGCGCGCCATGCGCTGAAGGTGCGGGGGCTGTCGCGCGTCGCTGTCGTCGATTTCGACGTGCATCACGGCAACGGCACGCAGGATGTGCTCTGGGACGAGCCGCGCGCGTTGTTCATGTCCTCCCACCAGATGCCGCTTTACCCCGGCAGCGGGGCCGCCAGCGAACGCGGCGCGTCGGACAACGTGCTGAACCTGCCGCTCGCCCCCGGCAGCGGCGGGGCCGCGATGCGCGCGGCCTACGAGGGGCGCGTTTTCCCGCGGCTGCGGGCGTGGCAGCCCGAGTTGATCCTGATCTCGACCGGGTTCGATGCCCATGTCGACGATCCGCTCGCCAACCTGACCTGGAACGAGGAGGATTTCGCCTGGCTCACGCGCGGATTGTGCGACATCGCCGATGAGCTCTGTGCCGGGCGCGTGGTCTCGACTCTCGAAGGGGGTTATGATCTTCCCGCATTGGCGGCCTCGGTCGCGGTGCATGTGACGGAACTGAAGGAGCGGGGCGCATGAGCGACGGCAAACCCATCGGTGAGATGAGCTTCGAGGAAGCGATCAAGGCGCTGGAACAGGTGGTGACCGCGCTCGACCGTGGCGATGTCGCGCTGGAGGAGTCGATCACGCTCTACGAACGCGGCGCGGCGCTCAAGGCGCGCTGCGAGGCGAAGCTGAAGGAAGCCGAGGAAAAGGTCGCGCAGATCACCCTCGACGCGAGCGGCCAGCCCACCGGGAGCACCCCGGTCGAAGGTCTCTGACAGGTGTTCCAGCAGGCACTCGGCGCGGCCCAGGGGGCCATTTCCGCGTTTCTTGCAGAAGAAATGGCGCGGTTCGGCGGGGATCGCGTGGCCGAGGGGATGCGCTACGCCACCGATGGCGGCAAGCGCCTGCGCGGGTTTCTTGCGCTGGAAACGGCGGGGCTGTTCGACGTGGCCCCCGGTAAGGCGCTCTTTGCGGCGGGCGCGGTCGAATGCCTGCACGCCTATTCCCTGGTCCATGACGATCTGCCCTGCATGGATGACGACGATCTGCGCCGGGGCCGTCCGACCGTCCATGTGAAATGGGACGAGGCGACCGCCGTGCTGGTCGGCGACGCGCTGCAGACCTTCGCTTTCGAATTGCTGGCCGATCCGCGCGCCGGTGATGATGCGCAGCGCGTGGCGCTGGTGGCGACGCTTTCCCGCGCCTCGGGCGCGCAGGGGATGGTGCTGGGGCAGGCGCAGGACATCGCCGCCGAGACCGCCGCGGCACCGCTGACGCTCGCGCAGATCACCGAGTTGCAGGGCAACAAGACCGGCCGCCTGATCGAATGGCCCGCCGAGGCGGGCGCGATCCTTGGCCGGGCCGACCCCGCGCCACTGCGCGCCTATGCGCGGGCCATTGGCCTCGCCTTCCAGATCGCCGATGACATCCTCGACGTGGAGGGGGACGCCGCGACCGCGGGCAAGGCGTTGCAGAAGGATGCCGAGGCAGGCAAGGCGACCTTCGTCTCGCTGCTGGGCCTCGCCGGGGCCAAGGCGCGCGCCGCCGAACTGGTGGAGGAGGCCGAAGCGGCGCTTTCGCCCTACGGCAAAAGGGCGCATAACCTCGCCGCCCTCGCGCGCTACATCATCGACCGTGACAAGTAAGCCCGGAAGGAGGTCGCAGACATGACCGACCGCCCCAGCACCCCGCTTCTCGACCGCGTGGCCTCGCCCGCCGATCTCAAGCGGTTCAGCGACACCGAGCTGCGCCGCCTTGCCGACGAGTTGCGGTCCGAAACCATCTGGTCGGTCAGCCGCACGGGCGGGCATTTCGGTGCGGGCCTTGGCGTGGTCGAGATGACGGTGGCGATCCACGCCGTCTTCGACACGCCGCGCGACAAGCTGATCTGGGACGTGAGCCACCAGTGCTATCCGCACAAGATCCTGACCGGGCGGCGCGAGCGGATGGAGACGATCCGCCAGAAGGACGGGTTGTCGGGGTTCACCAAGCGATCCGAGTCGCCCTATGACCCGTTCGGCGCGGCGCATTCCTCGACCAGCATTTCCGCGGCCCTCGGCTTTGCCGTGGCGCGTGATCTCGGCGGGGATTGCGACACGGGGCATGGCGACGCCATCGCCGTGATCGGGGATGGCGCGCTGTCGGGCGGCATGGCCTACGAGGCGATGAACAACGCGGGCCACCTGGGCAAGCGGCTGATCGTGATCCTGAACGACAACGAGATGTCCATCGCGCCGCCCACCGGCGCGATGTCCTCATACCTGTCGCGGCTTTATGCCGGGGCGCCCTTCCAGGAGTTGAAGGCCGCGGCCAAGGGCGCTGTCTCGCTGCTGCCCGAACCCTTCCAGGAAGGCGCGCGCCGCGCCAAGGAACTGCTCAAGGCCGCGACGGTGGGCGGAACGCTCTTCGAAGAGCTGGGCTTTTCCTATATCGGCCCGATCGACGGCCACGACATGGAGCAGCTTCTGGCGATCCTGCGCACCGTCAAGGCGCGCGCCGACGGGCCGGTGCTGATCCATGCGATCACCAAGAAGGGCAAGGGCTACGCCGAGCATCGCCCCGACCGGGGCCACGCGACCGCGAAGTTCGACATCCGCACGGGTGAGCAGAAAAAGGCCCCCTCGAACGCGCCGAGCTACACCAAGGTCTTCGCGCAATCGCTGATCAAGGAGGCCGAGCTCGACCCCAAGATCACCGCCGTCACCGCCGCGATGCCGGATGGCACCGGCCTCGACATCTTCGGCGCGCGTTTCCCCGAGCGCACCTTCGACGTGGGCATCGCCGAACAGCACGCCGTCACCTTTTGCGCGGGGATGGCGGCGGGCGGGCTGAAGCCCTTTGCCGCGATCTATTCCACCTTCCTTCAGCGCGGCTATGACCAGGTGGTGCATGACGTTGCGATCCAGCGCCTTCCGGTGCGCTTCGCCATCGACCGTGCGGGTCTGGTGGGGGCCGATGGCGCGACGCATGCGGGCAGCTACGACATCGCCTATCTCGCCAACCTGCCCGGTTTCGTCGTCATGGCCGCCTCGGACGAGGCGGAACTGATGCACATGGTTCGTACCGCCGTTGCGATCGACGACCGCCCCTCGGCCTTCCGCTTCCCGCGGGGCGAGGGCGTGGGCGTCGAGCTGCCCGAGCGGGGCGAGGTGCTGGAGATCGGCAAGGGCCGCGTCTTGCAGGAGGGGCGCGACGTCGCGATCCTGAGCTTCGGCGCGCATCTCACCGAGGCGACCGAGGCCGCCCGCGCGCTGGCGCAGAAGGGCATCACCCCCACCATCGCCGACGCGCGTTTCGCCAAGCCGCTCGACCGCGACATGATCCTGCAACTCGCCCGCCACCACGAGGCGCTGATCACGCTGGAGGAGGGGGCCGTGGGCGGCTTCGGCTCCCATGTCGCGCAGCTGCTGGCCGAAGAGGGCGTCTTCGACACCGGGCTCAAGTATCGCTCGATGGTGTTGCCGGATATTTTCATCGACCAGGCCAGCCCGGCAGACATGTATGCCGTGGCCCGGATGAACGCGGGCGATATCGAGGCCAAGGTGCTGGACGTGTTGGGCATCGCACGGATGGAACGCCGTGCCTGACCGGTGACGTGGCGTGGCTGCACCACTCGACCCAAGACGTGCGCCGCAGGGTGACATCATTCCGCCCGGCCTGTATCCGGGACGCAGATCCAAAGGGGAACGCAGATGGACGGAACACTCGCCGCAATCGCGCTTATCGTCGGGCTGACCGACATGGGGCTGAACCATTGCGGCACGGGCTGCGTTGCGCCGAACGCTGTCGACAGCCGCATTTCGCTGTCAGGCGGCAGCGTCCTGTTCCAGGAGAACAGCATCGGCGAAGAGGTTTACCTGCGCTACGAGTTCGGCACGGCCTACGGCCCGTTCCAGCCGGCCATCGGCCTGTCTGCCACGTCGAACGGCGACTACTGGGTAGGCGCCGGTGCCGTCTGGACCACCCATTTCCCGGGTGACGACGTCTTCATCCAGTTCCATATCATGCCGGGCCTCTTCGAGCAGGGCGACGGGCCGGACCTCGGGCATGCACTGCAGATCCGTTCGGGCTTCGAGATCGGGTTCGAGGCCAACAACGGTTGGCGTTGGGGCATCGGCTACGACCACCGGTCGAACGCGGACATCGCCGAGGTGAACCCCGGGATGGAAACCCTGCAACTGCGGCTGAGCATTCCGCTGGAGTAAGCGGGCGCTCGGTGGGCCGGAGGGCTCGCCCTACTTGTCCAACCGCTCTTCGATCTTCCTCAGCCGGTCCAGCACCTCGTCGCGGTAGGCGTCGGTGGCGGCGTTGCTCTCTTCGGCGTGGGCGTCCTGCATCGAGTTCACGACAAGACCGACGATCAGGTTCACCACGGCGAAGGTCGTGACCATGATGAAGGGCACGAAGAAGGCCCAAGCGTAAGGATAGACCTCGAGCACGGGCCGGACGATACCCATCGACCACGACTCCAGCGTCATGATCTGAAAGAGCGTGTAGAGAGACGCACCAATGGTGCCGAACCAGTCGGGGAAGCTGGCCGCGAACAGCTTGGTGGCCATGACCGCGCCGATGTAGAAGATGATCGACATCAGCAGGAACACCGACCCCATTCCCGGCAGTGCGGTCAAGAGCCCCTCGACCACCCTGCGCAGCGACGGCACCGCCGAGACGATGCGCAGAACCCGCAGTATGCGCAGCGCGCGCAGCACCGACAGGCCCTGTGCGGCGGGGACAAGGGCGATGCCGACGATCACGAAATCGAACAGGTTCCACCCAGAGCGGAAGAAGCGCGGGCCGAGGGCGATCAGCTTCAGCGCGATTTCGATCACGAAGATCGTGAGGCAGGCGCGATCCAGCGCGATGATGAGCGGCCCCGCCGCGGCCATGATCGCGGGCGAGGTTTCCATCCCGAGGATGACGGCGTTGAACAGGATCACGCCGATGATCGTGTTGCGCACCGCGGGGCGGTCCAGCCACTCGGCCAGACGCGCGCGGAACCCTTGCGCGGGGGAGATACTGTCACTCATGCCGGTTCCCTCGTTCGCCTGTCAGATGGGGCAAGGACAGGCTGGCCGCAAGTTCCACATGGGGCGACCAGCGGAATTGATCGACCGGTTGCACCCAATTCAGGCGATAGCCCGCCGCGGTGAGCATCGCGGCATCGCGGGCGAAGGTCACCGGGTTGCACGACACCATGGCGATGCGCGGCACCTGCGCCTTGGCGATCTGAGCGGTCTGCGCCTCGGCGCCCGCGCGGGGCGGGTCGATGACGATCCCGTCGAACCGGGCGAGATCGGCCGCGTCCAGCGGGTTGCGGAAGAGGTCGCGCGCCTCGGTGGTGACGGGGCGCAGGCCCTGCGCATGCCGCACGGCATGGTCGAGCGCGGCGAGCAATGTCTCGTCGCCCTCGACCGCATGGACCGGGGCGGTGCTGGCAAGCGGCAGGGCGAAGGTGCCGCAGCCCGCGAAGAGATCGGCGAGGCGGGTTGCGCCCTGCAGTGCCTCGGTCACGGCGGCGCGCAACGCGGCCTCGCCTTCGGTGGTGGCCTGCAGGAAGGCACCGGGGGGCGGCGTGACGCGGGCCTTGCCCATCGTGAGCACCGGCGCGGCCTCGGCATAGACCGGCTCGTCGCCCCAGGTCAGTCTCGCGATCCGGTCGCGGAAGCGCGGCAGCGCGGCGCGCAGCGGGCCGTCCAGCGGTTTGCCCCCCGACACGGCGCAATCGATGCCGGTCTCTGACAGGGTCAGCGCGAAGGAGAGCGTCGCGGAGCGCGAGCCGCCCAGCTGGGTGATCTCGGCCAGCGTGGGGAGCAGTGCGAAGAGCGGCGGGGCGATGACATGGCACTCGGTCAGCGGCACGATCGTATTGGAGCGCCGGGCGTGAAAGCCGACAAGCGCACCCTTCTTGGTGCGCCGCCCGGAGAGCGTGGCGCGGCGGCGCGAGCGCGCAGGCGAGGTCGCGGTTGGCCGGATCGGTGCGGTCAGGTCATGGGCAGACAGCGCAGTCCGGATCACATCCGCCTTCCACCCGGCGACGAAGGCGTCCGAGGCCTGCATCAGCGCGCAGCCGCCGCAGGTCTTGAAATGGGTGCAGGGCGGGCGGACGCGGTCGGGCGAGGGGGTGACGATCTTGGGCGCCTCGATCCGGTCGCCGGTGATCTCGCCCGCCACGACCTCGCCCGGCAGGGTCAGCGGCACGAAGACCGGGCCGGGCGCGATGCCGTCGCCGCGGTGGCCGAGGCGGTCGATGGTGACGGTCGTCTCGGTCATGGGGCAGGGATCGCCGGGCTGAAGGCATAGCCTTCGGGGCTGAGGATGGTCGCCTCGCGCAGCCCGTGGGGCTTGTCGGCTGCGGGTTCCAGCACGGTATGGCCCGCCGCCTCGGCGCGCGCGATCGCGGCGTCGGGGTCGATGCCGAAGAGGTAGACCTGCACACCGCCGCCGCGGGGCGGGTTCTCGGGGATGAGCGCGGGCAGCGGGTGACGGGCAAAGGTGCCGTCAGAATGGAGCTGGAGCATCATCTGCCCGTGCCGGACGATGGCGAAGTCGTCCGAGAGGCGATGGACGCTCAGGCCGAAGACCTCGGACAAGAACCCGGCCAGCCCGCGGACATCGCGGGTCAGCAGGTTGAGGCCGATGCCGGTCAGGCTGCGGCCGAAAGCGTCGGCGGAAACGGTCTCGAGGTCCATGCGATGCTCATAGGACCGGCGAAGCACGGCGGCAAGGCGCGCGTAGGGTGGGCGATTCCGCCCACCGCGCCGGTGCGGTGGGCAGGATTGCCCACCCTACTCGGCGGCGTCCTGCAGCCCGAGGAACCCGCCCGACTGGCGGTTCCAATAGCGGGCATAGAGGCCACCCGCCTCGAGCAGGCTGTCGTGGTCGCCGTCCTCGACGATGCGGCCCGCGTCCAGCACGATGATCCGGTCCATCGACGACAGCGTCGAGAGGCGGTGCGCGATGGCGATCACGGTCTTGCCCTCCATCACCTGCGCCAGCGTGTCCTGGATCGCGGCCTCGACCTCCGAATCCAGCGCCGATGTCGCCTCGTCCAGCACCAGCACCGGCGCGTCCTTGAGGAAGGCACGGGCCAGCGCGATGCGCTGCCGCTGACCGCCCGAGAGTTTCACGCCCCGTTCGCCGAGAAAGGCACCGTAGCCCGTGCGCCCGCGGTGATCCTGAAGCCCCTCGATGAACTCATGCGCCTCGGCGCGGCGGGCGGCGGCGTGGACCTCCTCCTCGGTCGCGTCGGGGCGGCCGTAGAGAATGTTGTCATAGGCCGAGCGATTGAACATCGCCGTGTCCTGCGTGACCATGGCGATCTGGCGGCGCAGGCTGTCCTGTTTAAGGGTCCGCACGTCGACGCCATCGAGCGTGACGCGCCCCTCCTCGGTGTCGTAGAGCCGCAAGAGCAGCGCCACGAGCGTCGATTTCCCCGCGCCCGAGGCGCCCACGATCCCCAGTTTCTGGCCCGGCTCGACCACCAGGTCGATGCCGTCCACGCCGCCCGCCTCGCGCCCATAGGCGAAGGAGACGTTTTCGAAGGCGATGCGGCCGCGCGCCTCGGGCAGGTCCACGGCGCCCTCGGCATCGGTCAGCTGGTGGGGCGGCGTGAGCGTGCGCATCCCGTCCTCGACCTCGCCGAGGTTGGAATAGACCGCCATCAGCGTGAAACTGACCCAGCCGGTCATCTGCGCGATGCGCATGGCGACCGCACCGGTCGCGGCGATCTCGCCTGCGGTCACCGCGCCGGTCTGCCACAGGGCCACCGCCATCAGCACAAGGGCCACGGGCAGCGCGCCCGCCGTCGCCATGAGCGCGAAGCGGAACCCGGTGGAGAGGTAGCCGAAGGCCAGCGCGGCGTCGCGGTAGCCGCGCATCGCGCCGAGCGCGGTTTCGTCCTCGTACTCGGTATGGCCGAAGAGCTTGACGGTCTTGATGTTGGTGATCGTGTCCACGATCTGCCCAGTCACGTTGGCGCGCGCCGCGGCCCGCGTCTTGGACCGGATGCGGATACGCGGCAGGAACCAACGGATCATGAAGCCGTAACCCACCGTCCAGACCAGCAGCATCAGCCCGATGCGCCAGTCGATCGCGAGAAGCATCGCCACCGCCCCGATCAGCGTGGCCACGGCAAAGGCACCCGCGTTGATGACCTCGGTCACCACGTTCACCAGCGCGGTTGCCGTCTGCATCTGCTTCTGCGCGATGCGGCCGGCGAAGTCGTTGTCGAAGAAGCTGACGGCGTGACCCAGCGACCAGCGATGCAAGCGGCTCTGGATCAGGGGGGCGAGGTTGGGGGGCAGCACGATGCCGTTGAAGGCCGCCGAAGCGCCGAAGAAGAGCGGGCGCAGAAGCAGGTAGAAGGCCGTGTAGAAGAGGATGAGACCGAGGTGTTCGGTGAAATACCCCTCCGGCCCGGCGGTGACGGTGGTGTCGACGACGACACCCAGCAGCCATGCCGCGCCGACCTCGAGCACACCGGCGAGGGCTGACAACACCGTCGCCACGAGGATCACGGGCCATGCGCCCGAGAGGCACCAGCGGATAAACGGCCAGAGGTCGCGGGGCGGCGGGCCCTCGGCATGGGCGAAGCCGTCGATCAGCGCCGAGAGCCAGTGCAGGACGGGTTGGAACGCGCGGATCATTCGGCGGCCTCCGTCCCTTCGTCAGGTTCGGTCCCGATGAACCCGCCCGACTGCCGCGCCCAGAAGCCGGCATAAAGGCCACCAAGCGCCAGCAACTCTGCATGTGTGCCGTCCTCGGCGATGCGGCCCTCCTCCAGCACGACGATGCGGTCCATCTGGGCGATGGTCGACAGCCGGTGCGCGATGGCGATGACGGTCTTGCCCTCCATCACGCCGTAAAGCGTCTGCTGGATCTGGGCCTCGACCTCGCTGTCGAGCGCGCTGGTGGCTTCGTCCAGCACGAGGATCGGCGCATCCTTGAGGATGACGCGGGCCAGCGTCACGCGCTGGCGCTGGCCGCCCGACAGCTTCACGCCGCGTTCGCCGACATGCGCGTCATAGCCGCGGCGGCCCTGCGGGTCTTCCAGCGTCAGGATGAACTCATGCGCCTCGGCCCGCTGTGCGGCGGCGATCATCTGCTCTTCGGTGGCGTCGGGACGGCCATAGAGGATGTTATCCCGCACCGAGCGATGCAGGAGCGACGAGTCCTGCTGCACCATGCCGATATGGCGACGCAGGCTGTCCTGCGTGACGGCGCGGATGTCCTGCCCGTCTATCAGGATGCGCCCGCCCTCGGTGTCGTAGAAGCGCAGGAGCAGCTTGACCAGAGTGGACTTGCCCGCGCCCGAGCGACCCACGAGGCCGACCTTTTCGCCCGGACCGATCGTAAGGGCGACCCGGTCGAGCCCCCCTGCCCCGCGCCCGTAATGATGACTGACGGTGTCGAAGGCGATCTCGCCCTGCGGGACGGTCAGTGGCGTCGCATCGGGCGCGTCGGTCAGGGTGACGGGATCGGTGATCGTCTCCATCCCCTCGGCCACGACGCCGAGCGAGCGGAAGAGCGTCGAGACCGCCCACATGATCCAGCCGGTCATGGCGTTGAGCCTGAGTGTAAGCGCGGTGGCCGCAGCCACGACGCCCACGGTGGCGGCGTCCCCGGCCCAAAGCCAGACCGCCCAGCCGACCACGGCCACGATCAGGAAACCGTTCAGCACGGTCAGGACGATATCCATGATCGTGAAGAGCCGCATCTCGCGGGCGAAGGTGTCTCGGGTCTGCTCGATCGCCTCCTTGGCGTAGTCCAGTTCCCGGTCGTGATGGGCGAAGAGCTTGACGGAATGGATGTTGGAATAGCTGTCGACGACGCGGCCCGTGGTCATCGAGCGCGCATCGGCGCTGGCCTTGGAGGCGGGGCCGACGCGCTTGATCGTCCAGCGGACGAGCAGGGCGTAGAGCGCGAACCAGCCGATCAGCGGCAGGGCGAGGCGGGGGTCGGCCTCGGCCAGCAGGATGGCGGCGCCGATCAGGTAGGCGAGCGAGAAGGTGATCGCGTCGAAGACCTGGAACACGGCATCGCCCGCGCTGGTCGGCGTCTGCATGATGCGATTGGCGATGCGGCCCGCGAAATCATTCTCGAACCAGCCGACCGACTGGCGCAACACCTGCCGATGCGCGCGCCAGCGGATCAGCGCGCCGAGTTGCGGCAGGATGCCGTTGTTCAGAAGCGCGACGTCGAGCCCCTGGATCAGCGGGCGCAGCGTCAGGATGAAGACGGCGGCGAGGATGAGTTCCAGACCGTGATCGCCAAGCACCTCGGCCGGGGTGCCGGTGGACAGAAGGTCCACGACGCGGCCCATGTACCAGATCAGCCCGACCTCGACGGCGGCCACGACCACCGACATCAGCGCGGTGAGGGCGTAAAGGCGCTTGAAGGGTTTCGAGTAATCCCACAGGAACGCCCAGAGCCGACGCGGGGGGGCGTCGGTCTCGCGGTAGGTCGTGTAGGGATCGACCAGCGTCTCGAAAAAGCGGAACATCGGGGGGCCTTCGGGTGCTGCCCCAGATATAGGCCCCGGATTACAGAAAGACCATGACGGCCGAGGCGGCAAGGCCGGTGGCCATGACGCGGGCGAAGATCCTCCAGGCGGTGGGGGTGGTGAGCAGAAGCGCGAGGAGTGATCCGGCGAAGCTCCAGAAGAGACAGACGAAAAGGTTGAGGCCGGAGAAGGCCAGCGCGAGGCGCTGCGCCTCTCCCACCGGACCCAGCCCCGCCGCGTAGCCCGAGGCGGCGGCGAGAGCCACGGCCCAGACCTTGGGGTTCACCCATTGGAAGAGCACCGCCTCGAGGAAGGTGAAGGGGCGCGCGCGGGCCTTGCCCTCGCCCTTCGCGGAGGATTGCCAGAGCGTCCAGGCCATCCATCCGATCCAGGTCGCGGCGGCGAGTTTAAGCGCCGTGGCAAGCGCAGGTTGGGCCAGCAGCAGCGCGCCGATGCCCAGGCCCGTCAGCCCCGCGGTGATGCCCACGCCAGCGGCGACGCCGAAGACATGGGGCAAGGTGGCGCGAAAGCCGAAGCGCGCGCCCGACGCCGTCAGCAGGATGACGTTCGGCCCGGGGCTGAAGAGGCCGAGGAAGACGAAGGGGTAAAGCGGGTCCAAGGGGCCTCCGGTTCGCGGTGGCGCGACGGGAGGGTTTGGCGCCCGGATTGTCAAGCGGCCGCGCCAGTGGCGGGCTGTGGGAGCCTCCGGCGGCCATATTTGGGGGATGAAGATGGGGGGCGGCGCGCGTTAACCTTAACGGGCGGTGAAGACGGAGACCGGGGAGGGGCAGGTGGCCGGACCGATGCGTTCAGCCTTGATCGCGGAGGAGTTCGTCACGTGTGAGCGCAAAGCCCGAGGCGATCCAGCGGGCCTCCATCTCTTTCAGGGCGGCGCCGAGGGCGGGGCCCTGAAGGCGCGGCATGAGGTCGGCGGGCTTCACCGGGAATTGCGCGGCGGCGCCGAGGGCGATCTGCGCCTCGGCCTTGGGGTCGGGGGGCGTTTCGAAGAGGGCGGCGCGCAGAAGCAGGATGTCGCGGGCGGCCTGCGCGCCGTGGCGGTAGGCGAGGGCGGCGGGCGGGGTCGGCGTGCCCATCTCGTCGCGCAAGGTCTTCAGGCGCGCGGCTTCGGCCCGCGAGAGGCGCAGGCGGTCCGCCACATCCTCGCCCCCCAAGGCCGCAAGGCGGCGGATCGGGTCGGGGGGCGCGGTTTCCATCGCCACCAGGATCGGCAGGAGCCGCGCATCGGCGCCGGGCAGGGTGCGAGCCAGAACGCCGGTCTGGGCCATCGCCGCGACGGCAGGGGCCGGGTCGGGGGCGGCGAGAAGCTTTTTCACCTCGGCCCCCACGCGCTCGTGGCTGAGCCGGTCGAGCCCGTCGAGCCCGGCGGCGCAAGCGGCCAGCCCCTCGGCATCGAGCCCGCCGTTGGGGTCGGCATACCACGCGTGGAAGCGGAAGAAGCGCAGGATGCGCAGGTAATCCTCGTGGATGCGATCCTCGGGCGCGCCGATGAAACGCAACCGGCGGGCGTCGAGATCGGCCAGCCCCTCGCCCGTGGGATCGAGCACCAGCCCCTCGGCATCGGCGTAGAGCGCGTTCATGGTGAAGTCGCGGCGCGCGGCGTCTTCCTCGAGCCGATCGGTGAAGGCGATGGTGGCGCGGCGCCCGTCGGTGGTGACGTCGCGGCGCAGCGTCGTGACCTCGTAGGGGCGGTGGTCGGCGACCAGCGTCACCGTGCCGTGGTCGATGCCGGTGGGCACCGCCTTGATGCCCGCGGCCTCGGCCAGTGCCATGACGCGCTCGGGGCGGGCGTCGGTGGTGATGTCGATGTCGCTGACGGGCTGATCCAGCAGGGCGTTGCGCACGCAGCCGCCGACGAACCACGCGCCGTGCCCGGCACCGGTCAGCGCGGCCATGACGGCGCGCGTGCCGGGCAGGTCGAGCCAGTCCGCAGCAAGCTTCACGACGCCACCCGGTCGGCCAGAGATTTCAGCATCCGCGCCGTGGCGCCCCAGATATAGTAGGGGCCGTAGGGCACGACGTAGTAGCGCCGCCAGACTCCACGCCAGCGGCGGCGTTCGACGCGGTAAAGGGTGGGGTCCAGCAGGAGCGGCAGCGGCACGCGGAAGACCTCGGCCACCTCGCCGGCCTCGGGCCGGGGGATGAAGGCGCGGTCGATGCGGGCGATGATCGGCGTCACCGTGTAGCCTGTGACGGTTTCATGCGAGGGCAGTTCGGCCATGAAGCGTACGGTCGCAGGGTCGAGGCCGATCTCTTCGCGGGCCTCGCGCAGCGCGGCGGCGGTGGCATCGGCGTCGCCCGCGTCGATCTTGCCGCCGGGAAAGGCGATCTGGCCCGGATGGTGCTTCAGGTGCGAGGCGCGCTTGGTCAGGATCACGCTGTCCTCCAGCACCCCGATCAGCACGGCGGCAGGCCGAAGCTTGCGCCCCTCGGGCAGGACGACATCCGGGTTCAGGTCGTAGTCGGACGAGGCCGCAGGCGGGGTGGCCTGCAGCGCATCGGTCAGCCGGTCGAGGTCAATCGGGCGTCCCATCGCCGTCTTCCTCGCCGGGGGTCTTCGTCGCCTCGAAGCCCAGCGTTGCGGGGTCGAACTCGTAATGCGCGCCGCAGAACTGGCAATCGGCAGTGACGCGCCCGTCGTCGGTCGTCATGTGGCCGATGTCGCGCGCCGAGTAGATCGAAAGCGAGGTGCGCACGCGCTCGGCCGAGCAGGTGCAGCCGAACTTGACCGGCAGGGCGTCGAAGACGCGCGGCCCTTCCTCGTGGAACAGCCGCAACAGCAGGTCGGTGGGGGCGACGCGCGGGCCGATCAACTCGAGCGCCTCGGCGGTGTCGAGCAGGATGTTGGCGCGGGTCCAGTTCTCGCCCTCGTCCTCGTCGAGCAGGTCTGTGGCGGCAAGCAGACCCCCTTCGCCACTGGCGCCTTCGGCCATCAGGGGCGAAGCCTTGGGCATGTGCTGCAGCATCACGCCACCCGCGCGCCAGGTCGTGCCCTGCCCCGGTTCACGGCTTTGGCCGTAGCTGAGCTGGAACCGCGTCGGCAGCTGCTCGGACTGGGCGAAATAGGCCTCGGCGCAGGCTGCAAGCGATCCGCCGGCCAGGGGCGTGATGCCCTGGTAGGGCGTGGTGCCCTTGCCCTGATCGATCAGGATGGCGAAATAGCCGTGCCCGATCTGGGTGAAGGGTTCGACGCGCGGCTGAAGCCGGTCGCGGTCGTAGCTGGCCCAGGCGCGGATGCGGCCGGGGGCGTCCTCGCCCTCGGGTGCGTAGAAATCGGTGGCGATCAGGCGGATCGGCCCGTCGCCGCGCACCTGCAGCGACAGTTTCCAGCGCAGCTTGATGGTCTGCCCGATGAGCGCGGTGAGAAGCGCGGCCTCGGCCACCAGCGCCTCGACCTCGGGCGGGTAGTCGTGCTGGGCCAGCACCTGGTCAAGCGTCTGGTCGAGGCGTGCCACCCGGCCGCGGATGTCCGAGCGGTCGAGCTGGAAGGGCAACACGGTGTCGTCCCACGCGATCTTGGTGGTCAGGGTCATGTCTTGGCATATCCGGATGTGCGGTGTTGGGGTCTCATATAGGCGCGGGCGCCGCAATCCCAAACCCGCATCGCCTTGCCGTATGAAACCGGATCGGAAAGGATGCCACCCAACCGAAAACGGCAGACAGGCAGATGAAGATCTTATTCGTACATCAGAATTTTCCGGGCCAGTATCGCGAGATCTTCCAATGGCTCATCGCGCAGGGCGGGCACGAGATCGTGTTCCTGACCCAGCGCCGCGACGTGAAGCAGGTGAAGGGCGCGCGCATCGTGCATTACGCGACGCATCACAAGCCGCCCGAAAGCGCCTATGCCGCCTCGAAATACTGGGAGGAATGCTGCGGCAACGGGCTTGGCGCGGCATTCGCGGCGAAAAAGCTCGATGCCGAGGGGTTCAGGCCCGACATCGTCGTCGGCCATGTCGGGTGGGGTGAGCTGACCTTTCTCAAGGAGGTCTGGGGCGACGTGCCGATCCTGGGCTTCTTCGAATACTATTTCCTCGCGCGCGGGGGGTCGGTCGGGTTCGACCCGGAGTTCCCGGCCTCGGACCACGCGCCATTCCTGATGCATGCCCGCAACGCGGTGAATTTCGCCAACATCCAGACCGTCGACCTCGGCCTGTCGCCGACGATGTTCCAGCGCGACACCTTTCCCGAGAGCTTTCACGCGAAGATCTACGTCAAGCATGACGGCATCCGCACCGAAAAGCTGACGCCCGACGCCTCGGCCAGCGTGCCGCTCGAGCGGCTCGGGCGTGCCGTCACGCGGGAGGACGAGATCTTCACCTACATGGCGCGGAACATGGAACCGACCCGCGGCTTCCACAAGTTCATGCGCGCGCTGCCCCATATCCTCGACGCGCGGCCCAACGCGCGGGCGCTGATCATCGGCGGCAACGAGGTGTCCTATGGCAAGGCGAGCGCGTCCAAAGGCGGCTACCGGGCCGAGATGGAGCGCGAGGTGGGCGACCGGGTGGACTGGAGCCGGGTGCATTTCCTGGGCAAGGTGCCCTACGCGGCCTATCGGCAGATTATCCAGGTGAGCCGCTGCCACGTCTACCTGACGGTGCCCTTCGTGTTGTCCTGGTCCTGCATGGAAAGCATGTCGATGGGGGCGACGATCGTCGCCTCGGACACGGCGCCGGTGCGCGAGGTCATCACCCATGGCGAGACCGGCCTCTTGGTGGATTTCCACGATCACGAGGCGCTGGCGCGCCAGGTGACCGAGGTTCTGGCCCGGCCCGGCGACGTGGCGCACATGGGCCCCGCCGCGCGGCGCCACATGGTCGAGGCCTATGATTTCGAGACCGTCTGCCTGCCCGAGCATATCCGGCGGATGAACAGCCTCGTTCCCAAGGCGCGGCGGATCGCCCTGCCCGGCGCGTAAGGCGTCAGTCCGTCAGGCTCGCGCCCTGCCGGGCCAGCCCGAAGACCGAGCCGACTAGCCCGACGATGGTCTGCGCCGAGGTGACCGGGCTTTCGGTGACGAGCACCAGGTCACCGGGATGGATGCGGAAGTTGCGCGCGCTGAACAGGCCGTCGGCGCTAGTCAGGTCGACGGTGAAGACGACGCGCGACTGCGCCGGGCCGTTGTCATCGGCGCGCAGGGCGCTGTCGGGATACTCGCGCAGGATCAGCACGCCGCCGGGATCGCCGCGGCGGTCATCCACACCGCCAATGATCGACACGGCGTCGAGCGCGCTGACATGATCCTGCGGGAAGCGGTGCTGGCTTTGCGAGCCGGCCGCGCCCAGTGACAGGAAATAGCGGCGGTCCTCTTCGACGATCACCTGGTCGCCGCCATGCAGCAGCGTGTCGAGGTTGGGGTTCTCGAACAGCCGTGCGACCGAGGTGCCGTAGATCGCGCCGCCACGCATCAGCCGCACCTGCGGGTTCACGAGGCCCGACTGCACCCCGCCGCCCTGCGCGATCAGGTTCAGCACGGTGTAGTTGCGGTCGGGCAGCGGATAGGCGCCGGGTGCCCCGACCCCGCCCACGAGGTCGACGGAATTCGTGCGCCCCTCGACCAGCCGCAACTGCACCTGTGCCGAGGGCACGACCATGTCGATCTCGTCTTGCAGATGCTCGCGCGCCAACTGCTCGGTCAGCCCGGCGACGCGGATGTTGCCGGCATAAGGAACGAAGACGGTGCCATCCGGCGCCACGGTCAGGGACTCGATCGGGACGGCACGGTAGCCGTTCGCCGACAGGAGCGAGTTTTCGTTGCTGTCCCAGATCGTCAAGGCAAGCTCGTCACCCGCGGCGATGATCTGCGTGCGGGCGCCGCCGCTTGTGGGAAGCCAGCCAAGGCTGCGCGTGCCGGTCAGCGGCCATTCGGCGACAATGGGCAGGAACGCGCGGTTGACGGGGTATACGGCGAAATCGGTGACCTCACCCTCGGCGGCGGCGATGATCTCGCGCTCGACCGGTGCGCCGCGTGGCAACTGGCTGCAGGCCGAAAGACCGGCGACCATGGAAACAAGGATGACGACGGCGCGCCACGTTACATTTCCCATGGATCCCTCCGGATCATACTCGTCCTACACACGACCATGACATTACCGGCGGCTCTTGCAGCGTCAACGCCTGCGGCGGCGCAAAATCTCCGGCGATGCAATTTTGCCCGCGGATGGCGCAGCGGGCACGGGGCACATTCGGAGGGGTCCGGACCCCGTGAAGGTCAACTTGACCTTGAACATCGGCGTCGAAGCGTGGAAGCGTCCCCCGTGCATTTCAAGGGGGTCGCGGTTTCATGTCGTCACGTATTCTTTTGACCGGGGGTGCCGGCTACATCGGGTCGCACACCTATGTCGAACTGGTCAAGGCCGGGCATGACGTGGTGATCTACGACAGCTTCGCGAATGCGCGGCGGTCGGTTCCCGAAAGGCTGGCGCAGATCACCGGGCGACCGGTGCAGGTGATCGACGGTGACGTGCGCGACGCGGAATTGCTGTCGCGCACGCTGATCGACCGGGGGATCGAGGCCGTGGTGCATTTCGCCGCCCTCAAGGCCGTGGGCGAAAGCATGGCGCGCCCGCTCGACTATTTCGACGTGAACATCGGCGGGCTCACCACGCTGTTGCGCGCGATGGAGACGGCGGGCTGTCGCCGCATCGTCTTTTCCTCCTCGGCGACGGTCTACGGCGTGCCCGACGAGACACCGACGCCCGAGACCGCCGCCTTGCGCGCGATGAACCCCTATGGCCAGACCAAGATCATCGGCGAGCAGATGCTGGACTGGCTGCGCAAGTCGAACCCCGACTGGGCGATCGGCACCCTGCGCTACTTCAACCCGGCCGGCGCGCATGGCTCGGCCCTGATCGGCGAGGACCCGCGCGACATTCCGAACAACCTCATGCCCCTGGTGGCCAAGGTCGCCACGGGCGAGCTGGCGCGCCTCTCGGTCTACGGTGAGGATTACGACACGTCCGACGGCACCGGCGTGCGCGACTACATCCATGTCGAGGACCTTGCGCGCGGGCATGTCCTGTCGCTGCAATCGCTGATCGGGACGGGGGAAAGCCACCTGGTGAACCTCGGCACCGGGCGGGGGTATTCGGTGCTCGAGGTGATCGCGGCCTACAAGCGCGCCTGCAACCGCGACCTGCCCTACACCATCACCGACCGCCGCCCCGGCGACGTGCC
>CBFIFZ010000012.1:0-29283 GCA_965661995.1 Roseicyclus sp. | reverse complement strand
CCAAGATCCTGACCCTGCTCGCCGGTGCCACCGCAGTTGTCGCGCTTGCGGGTTGCGTCGAGATGGGCGGCACCGGCGGTGGCTCGTCGAGCGGCACGCCCTCGATGGCCGAGCAAGCCTGCCTTCGCGACGTAACCGCGACCACGAACAACCCGGATGTCACGCTGATCTCTTCCTCCTTCTCCGAGGCGGGTACCGAGGTGATCGTCGGCGTCGGCCCGCAACGCGCCCGGTGGCGCTGCATCGCCTACAGCGACGGCTCCACCGCGGGCATCGAATCCCTGACCGACGAGGGCTTCCTCTGAAGTAGGTAGGAGCGGACCGGGTCTGACCTCGTGGCCCGGTCCGTTTCAAATCCGACAGCCAGATCAGCCGGACGGGAAGGCGCGCGCATGGCCTTGAGGATTTGCAGGATCGTCTTGCTGACCCTTGTGCTGCTCTACGTGCTTGCGTTCTTGCTGTTCCTGATCGGAACCTTCGGTTGGTTCGGCCAGCCGCGCGATCCGCTGGCGGGGGTTTTCCTGATCCCGCTCGGTCTGCCGTGGAACCAGCTGATCGACGCGCTACCCGATCCACTGCGCGCCTGGGCTGCAGCCGGTGCGCCGCTGGTCAATATCGCGATCCTCGCGGGCCTTTGCCGACTGTCGCAAGGGCGGTCTGTTTGAGGATCGCAGGCGCGCCTCGTCCCTTCCGCGCCCAAGGCGCTTCGGACGGGGATGTCGCATGTCTCGGCGCAGCGCGCGTCGGCCTCGCAGAGGTCGTCGAGCCGCCCGATGGTCACCACGACATGGGTTCTGTGCCGGTAGCATGATGCATCCCGGCGATGCATGAAAAAAAAGGCCCGGCACACGGCCGGGCCTTTTCCTTGTCTGCTGACAACAGCTTCAGAAATGCATCGCAAGGCCAACGCGAATCTCGGACGTGCTGAGATCCCACTCGGCCGCATTTCGGCTGATGTCGCCGAAATCGGAATAGCGAAAATCGATGCGGCCCACCAACCGGTCGGTGAAGGCGTGCTCGATACCAACGCCAACCGTCCAGCCGAGGTCGGTATAACTGTTGGAGACTGTCGCGCCATCGCCCTGGGCGATGCTGTAGTCGATCCAAGCCAGACCCGCCGCCGCGTAGATCATGGTCCGATCCATGGCATAGCCGACACGCCCGCGCAGGGCAGCCGTTGCGTCGATTTCGGAAGTGATAGTCGTCGTGCCACCATTTTGAATGACGCCCGCGAAATCCAATTGGTCGCGCACTCGAAGGCAGGCGGTGCTTGTTCAGCAGTCTTGCGCCGGCAGCATGGTGACCGACTGGTAGCGGCCGTCGCCGGTCACGATGCGCGCGCAGGCCCCGGTCGAGCGGTTGAACCAATACGCGGTCAGACCTTCGGTCCGGATCAATTCGTAGCCGAGGTTGGTGATCCCCATTTCCGCCTGGCCGGCGCGCGCGCCCTGGAACGCGGTTAGGTCGGTTGCGCTGCCCAGGGCAGGAAGACCGGGTTGCGGTGTTTCTTCCACACAGGCGGCCAGCGGCAGAACAAGAAGGGCGGCTGCAATCAGGTTCAGTTTCATTGTACTTCCTTTTCGGATGTTATGGTCGTTCGGGTGGAAAACAGGATGGGTCTCTTGCAATCCAACCCATGTCAGGGCGCGGCTTCGAACTGCATCAGCGTCAGGTCTTCGCCGTCGCCCGAGCCCAGGATGAGCCCGCCGCCGCTGTCGAGCTGGGCGGACGAGACCTCGGCCAGCCATTCGATGAAATCATCCGAGCGCGAGCCAGGCGGGCATGCGGCCAGCGTCATGGGGCCGGGCGTCATGGACAGGTCGGTGTTCTCAAGGCTCCAGCGACCCAGTAGACGGTTGCAATCGGCTTGTGCGCTGAAATCGCCGCCCTCCGCGAAGGTGATCGTGTAGCTGTCCGGGTCGACGCTTGATTGCATGCTGGTGGCTGCCTCGAACACTGTCGTGAGCCGCCACTCGGGCCCCACCAGCCCCGCGCGCAGCGCCTCGGCGGCGCTTGCCGCGGGGTCGGGAAGGACGCCCGAGGCGACCAGCGACCCGGCGGCCGCCGCGGACACGATCCCCATGATGTTCTGCGAACTTGTGCCCCATCCGACGAGCGAGATGTCGCTTTCGGCAAAGAGCACGACCTCGGATTGGAAGCCCAGCGTCTGGCCGCCATGCCCCCAGACGCCCGGCAGTTTTTCCGCGAGGCCGATCCCGTAGTCCGAGATGCCGGGGCTGCCGGTCGGCACCGTGTCCATCATCGCAGCCAGCGTGTCGGGCGAGGTGAACAGGGCACCCTCGAGCAGCGCGCGGATGAAGACATGCATGTCCTCGGCGGTTGAGACCACCGCCCCCGCGGCTGCCCCCTGCGACAGGTTCCAGTCGGTCGTTTCCACGTCGAACGGCAGGGCGACGAAGGCGCGGGGCAGGCCCATGTCGGCCGTGGGCACGCCCATGCCGTAGAAGGTCTCCTCCATCCCGAGCGGATCGAAGATGCGCGTCTCGAACACCTCGCCGATGGGGCGGCCTTCGGCGGCCTCGACGATCATTCCCAGCAGGATGTAGCCCGTGTTGCTGTAGGACCATTGCCCCTCGGCACCGGGTGCGAAAGACGGCTCACCGTGGTCGATGGCGAAGTCGACAAGCTCGGGCATGGTATACCCCCGGCGCAGGGCCACGGGGTCCGTCAGGTCGCCCTCCATGATGCCGGGCGATCCGTCGGGCGCGTTGTCGGTGTAGCTGAAAACGCCAGCGGTATGGTTGGCAAGCTGGCGCAGCGTGATCGCCGCCCCGTTCGGCAGGGCCGCGGCGATCTCCGGCAGATGGGCCGACAGCGGGTCGTCCAGCGACAGCGCCCCCTCCTCGTGCAATTGCAGCAGGACCGTCGCGGTCATCATCTTGGTGTTGCTGCCCACCTGGAACGGCATGGCGCAGGTCACGGGCATGCCGGTGTCGGGGTCGGCGACCCCGGCGGCACGGGCATAGTGCCAGTCGGGCGCCTCGAGCGTCAGGACCGCCCCCGGCGCGGCCCCGAAGGCGACGCCGAGCGGTCCCTCCGCATCCACCGCGGCGACCAGCAAGGTATCCAACTGCTCCGCGACGCCCGCAGGAACGCCGCTGTCGGCGGGACAGGCGATGATCTCGACGGCGTCCGCCGGGGTGGCCACGATGGCCAGCATGACGGCAGCGGCTGTTCCGAACCGTGGCATTCGCATTCCCTTCTTTCGATGGCCGTGCGGCCCGACGCCAGCGCGGCCTTTCGCGTCAGCTGGCGCGGCGGATCAGCTTGAGGACCAGCAAGAGGATGACCGCACCGATCAGGGCCGGGAGGATCGCACCAACGATCCCGCTGCCCAAGCTGAGGCCGAGCGCCGGGAACAGGAAGCGCGCGATGAGCGCCCCTCCAATCCCAACGAGCACATCACTCCAGAAGCCGCCGCCCGAGCCGCCCACGACGAGGCTGGCAAGCCAGCCGACGATCGCGCCGATGACCACGACGATCACAAGGCCGATGGCAAGGCCGATGCCACCGCCGACAAGCTCCGCCGTGGTGTCCTGGGCGAGCAACGCGGTCGGCAGAAGCGCGGTCATGGCAAGGGTCGGGAAGAAGAGCTGTGCTGTAGGGCGCATCGACGCCTCCTGTAAATGTTGGCGGTGTCACAAGGTCAGACCGAACCGATGGGAGCAATCCACTATCCGCAGCTCTCATCCGATATGCGCAGCGCGCGGGGTTTTGCCTTGTTTTTTCCGTGTCCTGCACCATCGCAACGCCTGTCCCGGGTCGATGGGACGTGGCGGCACCGGATGCCCGCCGCGTCAGCTGGCAGACAGGCCGCTCCTGCGCGCGCGCTTAAGCGTGTCGGAGGGTCTTTCGCCGAACCGATCGGCATAGGCCTGAGCGAACCGCCCGAGATGGGCGAAACCAAAATCAAGGGCCACGGTGGTCACCGTCTCCATCGGCCGGGCCGAGATCAGGGCATTGCGCGCCGCGTCAAGCCTCATGGCGTTCAGCACCACCCGGGGGCTGGCCTTGCGGTGCGTCGCGAAAGCCGATTGCAGCGCCCGCTTGCCCACTCCGACCTGCGCGGCCAAGGCGGGAATGGTCAAAGGCTCCGCCAGCCGGGCGCGCATTATTTCCTCGGCCCTACGCACATGACATAGTCCCGCGTCGGCGACCTGCGTCGGCCCCTCGGCCTGCGACAGGGTGGCGGCAAAAAGTTCCCTCAGCAGCGCCGAAGAGGCCCGCAGTGCACTGTCGGTGTGAATGGTGGACTCTGCGTCCAGCAGTTCCGAACCGAGGAAACGAAGGTATGCGGCGAGCGCTCCGTGATCACGGGCCGTGACGATACCGGTCGTCTCGTTCGCGCGCGCTCTCTCCCCGATGCCGACCGTTGCCGGGTCCAGCAGCACGACGAAGGCGTCGAAAAGGCCGCGCCGCCCCGCCGCGACCCGGGTGCGTCGCCTGCGGGTGCCCAGCAGCGCGCCAGCCCCCTGTCGTACGCCGGTTTCCGCGTTGTCGAAGCTCAGCCTCATTCCGCCGCGCAACGGAAGATGGTAGCTCCAGCGGCTGGCCCCGACCAGGTCGATCGCATGCCCGGTGGACTGAACGCGCCAGATCTCGACGCCGCTGTCGCAAAGGGTGCCGCCGTCCCAGCGGGCCCAGGGCTGATCGACCCCGTCGAGGCTCAGGGCGTCCGTGTTGGGAAAGACACTAGGCCGGGCCACCACCTTGCGCGGGTCGTCTCCGACCTCATCGAACTTGCGAAAGAATGGGCTGTCCTGTCTCACCACGAGCCCCGTGGATCCAAAAACCGCAACCTGTCATCAGCGTAGCGGGGTTCCCGGATCGGACCAAGCGATTTATTCGACTGGATCCGGGTTGGGGCGTCGGCATCTTCCATCCCGCACCGGCCACGGAATCCGTGACCGGATGACCCCGGCGCGCGTAGGCCAGACCATGTCCCCCACGGCTTCTGGGCGGCCGCAGTGCAAATCGGTTTCTCTGAAGCAATCGCTCACGGCACCTTGGATCACTCAAATCCACACCAGCCATTGCCGTGTTCTCGGCCACCGCTGCCAAAGACTGGGCAGCCGGAAAATCCTTCATGACCGTCAGCCCCGCAACTCCAGGAGCCGGGCAAGGTCGGTGCAGGCCTTGCGGGCATCGTCGAACACCATGTCGATATCGACGAGCCGCTGGATGGGTGCGCCCTCCAGATCGCCCGCTGGTGCCACGCCGATGACTGCTTCGGGCAGGCATATCCTAAGCCCCACAACGAGACGCGCGAGCGCATCCATCCGCCGGTCCGAGCTGAGAGAAAGCCCGACGATCTGCGGGCGCGTCGCCTCGACATGCGCAAGCAGAGCGTCGTGATCGGTGTCGGTCTGCAGGTCGATTTCCCAGCCTTCGTCCCGGAACAAATCCGCCGCCATGGTGATGCCTAGGCCGTGATCCTCGCCGGGGACCGTCGCGAAAAGCGCATGCTTACGCGCGTCCGCCGGAGTGGATCTGGCGGGGCGATCGGCGCGCAGCGCACGCATGAGCGCATAGAGATGCCCGGTTCCGTGGGTCACCTCCACAAAGGTCAGGCGGTCCTCGGCCCAGTCTTCGCCAAGGCGTCGTGCCGCCGCGGCGATGTAGCCCAGATAGACACCCTGCCGTGTCACGCCTTCGGCCTGTCGCGCCTCGATGAAGTCCAACGCTGCGTGGGCCTCTTGCATGACCAAGGCATCGCAGAACGCCGCGAGGCTCTCATCACTGATTTCGTGAGTTTCGAAGCGCGGCTGGCCTGCGTGCGTGCGGGCGAGACTGCGGACGATGTCTCCGGCCAAGGCTTCGATCGCTTCAGGAGGGAAGCCGCGACGCTTCTCTTCGAACAACGATGCGGCCCGCGCGAAGGCCTCAGGATCAAATGCGCCTGTTTGTCTGCCCATGTGCGATTCTCCCCGCTAGAGGGTATACTTCGGCATGCAAAGTTCTCAAGCGGAACGATCCGGCTTAAAACTGCCATGGCGGGACTGGACGTTCACGACCGATCAGCCGATCCTTGGGCTGCAAGGTTCGGCATCCCGACCACGCCATTGCCCAGCCCGCGCTTCGACACACATCTGCCGGCACTTGGCGCTGCCAAGGCAGGGCTGGGTGTCTTGCTGGCATCCCTGCCATTATGCGCGGAGGCCTTGGCAACGGGGACGTTGGTCCGCTTGGACCCCGCGTCTCTTTTGCACCACGAAAGTTACGTGCTGCTCGCGAGCCCCCAAGCGGTGTCGCGCGACCAATGGCAGGCGATTACGACAACAATCATAGATACCTGATCGAGAAAAAGTGGGCTGGGGAAGCAATCTCTCTCTCTCTCAGCATTGATAAGCACCAGGGTACCGGTGTGTGCTACCCGGAGGTGTGAAGCCTGAATGGTCGATATCGAAATCGCAGAAGCGACGGCGCGGTGACCTGCCACTGAACTTTCATCCAGCCGCGACCGGAGCCCGGTTGGTGTTTACGCCGATCGGCGCAGGTTGAGCAATCGCCCGACGCGCGGAGCTTTCATCTTGCGCAGCGGGGCGGGCGATTGCGGTGTTCAGGGTCCGCGCGTAGTCGACCGGGGTCTGGTAGTCCAAAGCCGAGTGCGGGCGTTCGGTGTTATAATCGGCAGCCCAAGCGGCGATCACGACCCGTGCATGGGCCAGGTTCCGGAACATGGTCTCGTTGAGCAGCTCATCGCGCATCCTGCCATTGAAACTCTCAACGAAGCCGTTCTGCATCGGCTTGCCCGGCGCGATGTAGTGCCATTCGACCCGGTGCTCGGAACACCACCGCAGGATCGCGTTACTGGTCAGTTCCGTCCCATTATCGCTGACAATCATGCCGGGCTTTCCGCGGCGCTCGATCAGGGCCGTCAGTTCGCGCGCCACACGGCGCCCCGAGATCGAGGTGTCCGGGATCGCGGCCAGGCACTCCCGGGTGACGTCGTCTACAACGTTGAGCACCCGGAAGCGCTGGCCGTTGGCGAACTGGTCATGGACGAAATCCAGCGACCAGCGTGCATTGGCCCGTGCCTCGACCAGGATCGGTGCCCGCGTTCCGACCGCCTTGCGCCGCGCCTTCCGCTTGCGCACCGTCAGCCCTTCCTCACGGTAGAGCCGATAGATCCGGTTGATCCCCGAGGGTTCACCCTCGCGGCGCAGCAGGACGAACAGGCGCCGGTAGCCGAACCGCCGGCGCTCGTTGGCCAGGTCCCGCAACCGACCGCGCAGCACCGTATCCGGGGCACGCCGAGAGCGATAGCGGATCATCGTGCGGTCCGCGCCGACGATGTGGCAGGCCCGCCGTTCCGACAAGCCATGTTCGGCCCGAAGATACGCGACGGCTTCACGCTTCACGGCGGGCCCTACCACTTTTTTGAAACCAGATCCTTCATCGCCGCCAGATCCAGCATCTGCTCGGCCAGAAGCTTCTTCAGCTTGGCATTTTCATCTTCGAGCGTCTTCAGCCGTTTAGCCTCTGACACCGTCATGCCGCCGAACTTGGCCTTCCAGTTGTAGAAGGTCCCTTCCGACATGCCGTGTTTGCGGCACAGGTCCGCGCACTTCGCGCCTGCCTCGTGCTCGGCCAGGATGCCGATGATCTGCTCGTCCGTAAATCTCGTTCGCTTCATTGTCCGTCCTCAAGCTGGGTCGGACTCTAATCGACGGTGGAGGAAAAATCCCGTGGCAGGTCACTTCGACGAAGACTTCATCGCCGAGCACCCAGAGACGGTACGCGCCTTCGAGGCCGCGATGCAGGAGGTCTACGAGATCCTCATGACCGACGACAGCGTCTGGGAAGATCGGGGCGGCGAGATGAACATGTCGCCGGAAGCGATCATCGCCTTCCGCGATCAGGTCCGGCGAGACATCACACCGGTCTTCGAGGACGACGCGGAAGAGACCTACTTCCGGATGTTCGATACGCTTCTGCAAACCGCCGGCGAGGAAATTCTTGGTATGAATTCCATGCCCGACAGGCTGCTGGCAACCGATTTCTGAGGGGCATACCCCGTGCAGCATTGGCAAGGGGGTCGAAGATGCCCTCCTTGCCTTTTCGGACTGAAACACCAATGGCCTTTGGGGTTCGGAATGCTTTGCCCCGTCCCTACAAGAGCGGACGGGGCAGCGCTCCAGGCCGGAACGCGTTGAGGTCCGTTCGACCTTGGCCCTGTATGGAACGTCCGCTTTCAAAGGGCGCCGACGCGCATGACGCGACGCGTTTTGCCCGCAATGTCCGCGCGGGTTGTTCCAATAAATTGCCGCTTTCTTCCCTGATCGCTCGATGCCGCATCGAACGCGAAACGACTGCACAAGCTTCTGACCGGGCATTCGGCCCCGACCGGAGCAATGGCCGCCACGCCGACATCCAGGCGCCTTTCAAATCTGCACAACACTCGTACTTGAAGGGAAACGGGACTAGGTACGTGCAACGTCAGCCAACGCATCCCGACGTGATCAGCGTCCAATGACCCAGATCGCGATACTCGCGCTGGCCCTGGCCATGGCGAAAGTGGACATCACGTCGGCCGTGATGTCCGTTTTCGCCGGGCTTTCTTCGTGATTTCCCAAGTCTTGCCGGCACGCGGAGGGTTCCCCGCGTGCCGGTTGCGCTGCGGGGGGAGGCCCGCAGTCGATGGGTTCGAAGCGTTTTCTTTCGTTACACGGCCTTCACGTCCGGCTCGTCCTCGGGGGCCTCGTCCGCGACGTTGCGCGCCGGGCTGTCGGCATCAAGGACCAGCATGGCATCGCGCGGAGCCTTGTTGAGAACCAGCCGCGTGACATCGGGGCGCGAATAGTGCCCCGCCGGGTCTGCCGGTCCCTTCGCAAGAGAGATCATTCCAAGGTCGATATCGGCATAGACAAGCCCTTCTTCGTCAGGGGCAAGCGCGTTGCTGATCATCTGACCATCCGGTGCATAGATCTGCGCATAGCCGCCGCCAACGGTCAGGAGCGCCTTCTTGGTGTCGGTATCGCAAAGGATCTCGGACATCTCCGGCGACACGATCGCGGTCGGCGCGATCACGTAGCAGCCGCCCTCGACCGCATAGGCGCGGCTCGCGCCGGTGTTCACCTCGGGCCCCAGTTGATAGGCACCGCCGGGGAAGATCGAGAAGCTGGGCCAGGCGGCGATATGCACCTGCTCGTTCTGCGCGAACATGGCGTACTTGGTCAGCGGCTGAAGATGTTCCCAGCAGCACAGGGCCCCGATGTTGCCCAGCTCGCTGCCGTAGACCGACAAGTCGCGACCGTCGCCCTCACCGAAGACGGTGCGTTCCACATGGGTTGGCTTCAGCTTGCGGCGCTTGGCGATCGTCCGGCCGTCCGGCCCGATGATCCACTGCCCCATGTAGAGGCTGCCGCCGTCACGCTCGGAATGGCCCATGGCGACCATGATCTTGTTGTCGCGCGCGGCCTTGGCCAGGCGTTCGGCCTGTGGCGAGCCGTATTCCAGCGCGTTGTCGAAATAGCGCTGCACGAACTGCATCTGCCACGCCACGCTGTCCAGCCAGATGTACCAGGGGTAGCCGGGAATGAAGGTCTCGGGGAACGCGACAAGGTCGGCACCGTTGCCCGCGGCCTCCTCGATCAGGCCGATGGCCTTGTCGACCGAGGCGTCGAGGTCGAGGAAGGCCGGCGCGGCCTGAACGGCGGCGGCGCGAAACCTTGTTTTCTGCTTGGTCATTGGAATCTCCTTGTTGGTTTCTTGTGGTTCTTGATTCCACAGGATTACTTCCGACCGAGCGGTCGGGCTTGTTTGGGGGCCGCGGGAAACTTGACTGAGAGTTGCAGGCCTGCGCCTTTTTCTGGACGCAGGGCAGCGAGCCTGTAGATTTTGACCATGCAACCGCTCTGGACCACGGACACTGTTCCTCGGAACGAAAGCCTCTCCTACTGGGTCGAAGCCGTGTGCCGCACATACACCGCGCTCGACTGCGAGGAACGCAACCGGCAGGCGCCGTTCTATGGCCATATCGATGCGGGCATGGTCGGAGAGATCGGCGTGACGCAGGTGCGCGCATCCGCGCAGAAGGTGCGCCGAACAGTCCGCGGCATCGCCCGCCACGAAGAAGACAAGCTCTTGTTCAGCATCCAGAAACGCGGCCGTTGCACTGTCGTGCAGGATGGGCGTGTCGCCGCCCTGACACCCGGCGATTTCGCGCTCTATGACACCACGCGGCCATACGAGCTGGTCTTCGACGCAGAGTTCTCGCAATACGTCGTGGCCCTGCCCGGTCACGTTCTGCGACCGCTGCTTCAGGCGCCCGAACGCCTGACCGCGCGCAGGATACCGGGCGGCTCAAGCATTGGCCGCGCCGTGCTCAATGCCATCGAGACCGTGGCCTCGACCAATGGTGATCTCGGGCATCACGCCCAACGCCCGATGGAAGAGGCCTTGCGCGGCCTGCTCTCCGCGGGGGCCCTTTCGCTGTCGGGCGCGGAACTCAGGAAATCGGAGACCGCGTCGGGCGCCCGGCGCGCCGCGATCAAGGCCTACGTCCTTCAACACTTGCGCGACCCGGGGCTCTGCGTCGGGATGATTGCCGCCGCGCAGGGGGTCGACGCCAGTACCGTTCACCGCGCTTTCGACGGCGAGGACGAAACCCTGAGCCGGTGGATCTGGATGCAACGTTTGGAGAATGCCCGGCGCGATCTGGGTGACCCGTCGAAGTCACATCGGACCTTGACGGAAATAGCGTTTTCCTGGGGATTCAACGACATGGCGCATTTCAGTCGTGCGTTCAAAGCGCGCTTCGGCCAATCGCCCCGCGCGGCGCGACAGGAGGCCCAGGCGCTGCCCTGAGGTGCAGCGCGGTCACCATGCGGCGTTTCACAGCGCGTGGTGGCGGTAGTGCCGCGCCTGTCGCGGCAAAGCCTTGTCGTTTTCCCGGCCGGGAAACGCGCCCCCCTGCCCCTGAGGTTCAGGCAGCCAGCGACGCCTCCAGCGTTTCGAGATCCTGGCGGGGCAACCGGCGCAAGGCCGCAACGACCATCTCGCGGCACCGTGGCACGGGCCAGTCGGCCGGGAAGACCTCATCGGGCAGAACCGGTGACTTGAGCGCGATCCTCCGCCAGTCATGCACGATGAGAACGCGCAGCACGGTCCGTTCACAAGGTCCGAGACGGTCCAGCGCATCGCCCTGAGCCTCGACCTCGGCAAGAGCCACTGCCAGTTTGCGGGCCAGTTCCGCTATAGGCGGGTCACAGAGCTTGAGGCGCATCCAGTCGGGCAGCCGGGCCGTATCATCGACCGGCGCAACAAAGACCCTCGCATCGGAGACCGGGCGGGAGGACAGAAACAGGTTCGGCGTCAGCCACGCGCCACTGACCTCCTCTTCGGTGGGGCCTGTGCCGGGTTCCTGCACCACCAGCCAGACGCGGTCGGCCAGTGGCCGCTCGGCATAGATGCGGGGCGTGGCCTCGGCACTTTGCCTGCGGCCCCAATCGGTCAGGAAATAGTCGCTGTTGCGGCCCTGCCGCCGGCTTTCGATCCATCCGTCCTTGCGCAGGCGGTGAAGGGCCACGCGCGCGGCTTCGGGTTTGAACCCGATCAGGTCGCTCAGGTGCCGCAGGAGGGTGCCGCTGATGCGTGCGCCGTCTTCTTGCGCCAACTCGCCGAACACCGTGATGAGAAGCGACCAGACCCGGGGGGGCTGGTCGCCGGTCAGACATGTTACAAGCTCTGCGAAATCCGCGCGTTTCATGAACGGGTGATAGCCCGGGCACCGCCGGTTGCCAAGATTGCGCCGCGGGCGCACGGATCACGCAGAATAGGCGTTCATGGTCAGTAGCTCGTATTCCGCGACAAGGTCGTCGTCCTGGTTGGTGAGGGTCACGTGCCAGCGGACCTCACCGTACTGGTCGTTGCGCGGGGTCTTGTGCTTGACGGTCAGGCGCACCTTGATGCTGTCGCCCGGCTCGACCGGTTTCATGAAGCGCAGACTGTCGAGCCCGGTGTTGGCCAGAACCGGCCCTTCGCCGGGTTCGACGAACAGGCCGGCCGCGAAGCTGAGCAGCAGATAGCCATGGGCGACACGACCCGGGAAGAAGGGGTTCCGCGCCGCGGCGTCTGCGTCCATGTGCGCATAGAACGTGTCGCCGGTGAACGCGGCGAAGTGCTCGATATCGTCCAGCGTGATCTCGCGCGGGGCGGTGTGGATGGTTTCGCCAAGGGCAAGGTCGTTGAAGCTGCGGGTGAAGGGATGCGCCGGGCCCTTGACCTCGGTCGCGCCCGGCACCCATTTCCGGCCGATGGCTGACAGGATGTCGGGGCTGCCCTGCACGGCCGTGCGCTGCATGTAATGCATCACGCCGCGTACGCCGCCCATTTCCTCGCCGCCCCCGGCGCGGCCCGGGCCACCATGCACCATGTGCGGCAGGGGCGAGCCATGTCCGGTGCTCTCCTTCATGCTGTCGCGGTTGTTGAAATAAATCCGGCCATGGAAGGCCCCAGCGCCAAGCGCCATCTCGCGGGCGACCTCGGGGTCATGGGTGATGACCGAAGCGACGAGCGAGCCTTCGCCGCGGTTGACCAGCGCCACCGCATGGTCGAGATCGCGGTAGCCCATGATGGTGGAGACCGGGCCGAACGCCTCGGTGTCGTGCACGCGGGTCGCGGTGTCGGGGTTGGCGCAGTGGAACAGCATCGGTGGCAGGAAGGCGCCCTTGGTGGCGTCCGCGCCCTGCACGTCGAAGGTGTCGGGGTCTCCGTAGACCCGCTCGGCCTCTTGCGCGAGGATGGCGGCCTTTTCCAGCACGTCGCGTTTCTGGCTGTTGGACACCAGCGCCCCCATGCGGGTGGCCTCGGCCCGCGGATCGCCGATCACGGTTTTCGCCAAACGCGCGCTCAGGGCTTCGATCACGGCATCGACCTGCGCCACAGGCGCGATGATGCGGCGGATGGCGGTGCATTTCTGTCCCGCCTTGGTGGTCATCTCGCGCTGCACCTCCTTGACGAAAAGGTCGAACTCGGGCGTGCCGGGAACGGCGTCCGGCCCAAGGACCGAGGCGTTCAGGCTGTCCTGCTCGGCCACGAAACGGATCGAGTTGCGCAGGATATGGGGGGCCGCGCGCAGCTTGAAGGCCGTGTCGGCGGAGCCGGTGAAGCTGACCACGTCCTGACAGGTCAGCCGGTCCAGCATGTCACCCAGACCCCCGCTCACCAGTTGCAGCGCGCCGGCGGGCAGAATGCCGCTGTCGAGCATGATCTTCACGGCCAGCTCGGTGACATAGCAGGTGGCTGTCGCCGGCTTGACGATCGCGGGCACACCGGCCAGCAGCGTCGGCGCCAGTTTCTCCAGCATCCCCCAGACCGGGAAGTTGAAGGCGTTGATATGCACGGCCACCCCGCGCAGAGGCGTCGCGATATGCTGACCAAGGAAGGTTCCGGCCCGTGACAGCTGCTCTACCTCGCCGTCGAGGTAGATATGCGCGTCCGGCATTTCGCGGCGGCCCTTGGCGGCGAAGACGAACATCGTACCGATGCCGCCGTCGATGTCGAACAGGTGATCCGACTGCGTGGCGCCGGTGGCAAAGGAGATGTCGTAGAGCGCCTTTTTGTGCTGGCCGAGGTGCAGTGCCAGGGCCTTCAGCATCCGCGCGCGGTCATGGAAGGTCATGGCGCGCAGCGCTGGCCCGCCGGTCTGGCGCGCGTAATCCAGCATGGACTGCACGTCGAGCGCATTGTTGCCCGCGCGACCCAGCGGCTCACCCGTCACGGCGTTTTCGATCAGCCGGGCGTTGGCATCGGGGGCGATCCAGTCACCGGCGGCAAAGCTTTTGACATCGAGAAGGCTCATATCGCTTCCTTTCCGGGGCGGAGGGTCCGGCCCTTCTTTATCCTGTTTTATAACGTGTGGCGCGGGTCCACGAACCGGGGCTCTGGCGATCCAGCGCGTCGAGTGCGGCGCGCAGTGTGTCGTCCCCCACGATATCGGCGGCATGCATGGGCCCGCCGCGCCAGCGGGGAAAGCCGTAACCATGCAGCTTGACGACATCGACAGCGGCATCGGCCTCGGCGATGCCCTCCTCAACGATCCGCGCCCCTTCATTGGCGAGGATGGCCAGGAGCTGGGTCTGGATTTCCCGCTCGGTATAGGCACGCCGGTTGATGCCGTTTTCCTCGGAATATCGGGTGATGATTTCTGTCACCTCCGGGTCTACGACCGGGGTGCGGTTGCCGTCCTGGTAGGCGTACCAGCCCGTGCCGGTCCGCATCCCCAGCCGCCCGGCGGCGCAAAGCTGGTCGGCAATGGTCACGTAGCGCTCCGTGACCGGGCGGGTCGCGTCCTGACGGCGCCGGTTGGCCTCGGCGATCTGAAGACCGCCCATGTCCTGCGCCTCGAACGGTCCCATGGCCATGCCATAGGCGCGCATGGCAGCGTCGATCTGGGCTGGCAAGGCGCCATCGGCCAGCATGTATTCGGCAGCGCGGCGGTAAGCTGCGAGCATACGGTTGCCGATGAAGCCGTCACAGATACCCGAAAGCACCGCCACCTTGCGCAGCCTTTTGGCCAGCGCAAAAGCGGTGGCGAGGGTGTCGGCCGAGGTCTCGGGCAGTTTCACCACCTCCAGCAAGGTCATGATATGCGCAGGCGAGAAGAAGTGCAGGCCGAGGCAGCGGGCCGGCGTGTCGGCCCCGAGGAAAATGGCGCGCGGGTCGAGGTAGGAGGTATTGGTGGCGAGGATCGCATCCGGTGCCATGACAGCGGCGAGTTCCGCGAACACGGCCCGTTTGACGCCGAGATCCTCGAAAACGGCCTCGATGGCAAGGTCGGCATCCGCGGCAGCGGCATAGCCCACCCTTGCCGAGAAAGCCGCCAGTTGCGCGTCGTGTTTCGCCCGGTCGATCTTGCCGCGCTTGAGCGCGCCCGAGATCAGACCCGCAACACGCTCCTGCGCGGTGTCGGCCGCATCCTCGTCGCGCTCGATGATCGTGACGGTCAGACCGGCCGAAAGGCAGGCCGCTGCAATGCCCGCGCCCATCAGACCGCCGCCGACGACGGCGACCGTCTTGATATCGCGCGGCGTGCCGCGCTTGATGTCGTCGGGCTTTGCCACGGCGCGTTCGGCGAAGAAGGCATGGCGCAAGGCGCGGCTTTCGTCCGAGGTGCGCAGGTCGAGATGCAGGGCGCGTTCTTTCGGCTGACCCTCGGCAAAGGGCGCGGCGGCCCAGAGCAAAGCGTCGAGATTGTGCAAAGGCCCCTTGCGGCCACGCGCCGCCTTGGCAACGGCGGCCCGTTTGTCGGCAATCCACACGGCGTCCGGGGCGGTCACGGCGCGCCTTGATACCGCTTGCGGACGGGGGCCGGTGAGACCCGCTACGGCGGCCTTCGGTTCGGCCTCGATGGCGTCGATTGCGCCAAGCGCAAGCGCCTCCTCAGCCGAGATCAGCTTGCCCATGCATGCCATGTCGACCGACGCGTCCCAGCCGAAGAGGCGCGGCGCACGCTGGGTACCCCCGGCGCCGGGGACAAGACCGACGTTGACCTCGGGCAGGCCCAGACGGGTGCCGGGCGCGGCGATGCGCCAGGCACAGCCCATGGCGATCTCGAGCCCCCCGCCAAGCACGGTGCCGTGCAGCACCGCGACGAAAGGCGTTTCGCTGGCTTCGATGGCGTTTACAACGTCGGGAAGATGCGGCTCCTGCGGCGGGGCGGCAAACTCGCCCATGTCGCCGCCTGCGATGAAGGTCGGGCCGTCGCAGAGCAGCACGGCCAACCGCGCGCCCTGCACCTCGGCCACCGCGTCGAGCACCCCCTGCCGCACCGCGGTGGACGTCGCATTGACCGGCGGGTTGTTCACCCGCACCCAGGCCAGATCGCCCTTTCGCTCGACCGTCACGAGGCTCATCCGACCCTCCCCTGCCAGAATCAATCACGGCATACAAAATTGACCAACCGGTCGGTTTATGCAAGAATCAATTTCGAGATGAGAGCAAGGCAGCGCGACATGACTGAAACGATTCTTGTGCAAGACCATGGAAACTGGACGGAAATCACGCTGAACCGCCCGGACCGACTCAACAGCTTCAACGACGAGATGCACCTTGCCCTGCGCGCCGCACTGGAAATGGCACGCGACAGCGGCACGCGCGCGGCGCTGCTGACCGGGGCGGGCCGTGGGTTCTGTGCCGGGCAAGACCTGGGCGACCGCGACCCGTCGAAGATGGACGGCCCGCCGGACCTGGGCAGGACCGTGCGCAGCTTTTATGCGCCCCTCGTCCGTCTGATCCGCACCCTCGATTTCCCGGTGATCTGTGCCGTCAACGGTGTCGCCGCCGGTGCGGGGGCGAACCTCGCGCTGGCCTGCGACGTGGTGCTGGCCGCGCAAAGCGCCCGGTTCATTCAATCCTTCGCCAATGTCGGGCTGATCCCCGACACCGGCGGAAGCTGGCACCTGCCCCGCCTTCTGGGCGAGGCGCGCGCCAAGGGCCTGGCGCTGACCGCGCAGCCCTTGCACGCCCAGCAGGCCGAGGACTGGGGGCTGATCTGGAAATGCCTGCCGGATGCCGCGCTGATGACCGAGGCGCGGAAGCTGGCCGAGACCTTCGCCAATGGCCCGACCCTGGGCTTCGCCCTCACCAAACAGGCCATTCAGGCGGCCGCGACGGATACGCTGGACGCGCATCTCGAACTCGAGGCGGACTTCATGAAACGCTGCGGCGAAAGCGCGGATTATGCCGAGGGCGTGTCCGCCTTCCTCGAGAAACGGGCGCCCAGGTTCACGGGCGCCTGAGCATGACACCAAGGGAACGCGCTGAACGCTCGGCCAAGCCGACGTCGCCGCAGGGGAGATCGGCGGGCGGCAGATGCGCCGGAACTCTCTCCGAGCAGGCGCGGCGGCATCGAGTGCAACCGCGTGGCGAACCGGAGCGGCGAGCTCGTTGGAGAATGTCGCGGCCTGTCGCGGCCGAGCCGCGGCCTGCTCGTTGACGAAACAGACTTGGGAGGAGACCCGACATGAAAGACCTGACCCCGGCCAAGGCCGACCTCGAAGCCATCGAAATCGCCAGCCGTGACGAGATTGCAGCGCTGCAACTCGATCGCCTGAAATGGTCGCTGCGTCACGCCTATGACAACGTGCCGATGTACCGAAAACGCTTTGACGCGGCGGGGGTGCATCCCGACGACCTCAAGGATCTGAAGGACCTTGCGAAATTCCCCTTCACCTACAAGAACGACCTGCGTGACAACTACCCCTTTGGCCTTTCGGCCGTGCCGAAGGAAAAACTGGTGCGCATCCATGCCTCGTCTGGCACCACGGGCAAGCCGACCGTCGTCGTCTACACCAGGAACGACATCGAGGTCTGGGCCACCACGCTGGCGCGCAGCCTGCGGGCCTCGGGCCTGCGCGCCGGGGACATCGTGCACAACGCCTATGGTTACGGTCTCTTTACCGGCGGCCTGGGCGCGCATTACGGGATCGAGAAACTGGGCGCCGCTGTCGTGCCGATGGGCGGCGGCCAGACCGAGAAGCAGGTGGGACTGATCACCGACTTCCAGCCCACGGGCATCATGGTGACACCCTCCTACATGCTGAACATCCTCGAAGCCTTCCACAAGGCCGGGATCGACCCGCGGACCTCGTCGCTGCAGGTGGGGGTCTTCGGCGCCGAGCCATGGACCAACGCGATGCGGAAAGAGGTCGAAGACGCCTTCGACATGCACGCGGTCGACATCTACGGCCTGTCCGAGATCATGGGACCGGGGGTGGCGAATGAATGCGTCGAGACCAAGGACGGCTTGCATGTCTGGGAAGACCACTACTACCCCGAGATCATCGACCCGGTCACAGGCGATGTTGTCGAGGACGGCAAGGAAGGCGAGCTGGTCTTCACCACGCTGACCAAGGAAGGCATGCCGATGATCCGCTACCGCACGCGAGACCTGACCCGGCTCTTGCCCGGCACGGCACGGACGATGCGGCGGATGGAGAAGATCACCGGGCGCTCGGACGACATGATCATCCTGCGCGGCGTCAACGTCTTCCCGACCCAGATCGAGGAACAGGTGATGGTGACCGGCGGGCTTGCGCCGCATTTCCAGATCGAGCTCTACAAGTCGGGCCGGATGGATGCGATGCGGGTCTTCGTCGAGGCCGAAAGCAATGCGGCGGACGAGGCTTCCAAGACTGCCGCGGCCCGGATGTTGACGAAACATATCAAGGATATGGTAGGCGTATCAACGGAAGTGGTCGTCGGAGACCCCGGCACCGTGGTACGGAGCCAAGGCAAGGCCTTGCGCGTCATCGACAACAGAAACAAGGAATAGCCGTGTCGCGCCCGATAGCCAAGGATCACGACGATAAACGTGCCAACATCCTGAAAACAGCCGCCCGCGTCTTTGCCGAACACGGTTTTGCGCGGGCTTCGATGGCACTCGTCGCCAAGGAATGCGGGATATCGAAGGCCAACATCTATCACTATTACCCCAGCAAGGATGCGTTGCTGTTCGACATCCTCGACACGTACCTGTCGGAGTTGCGGGATCGCGTGCGGGGGCTGCCCATCGACGGGTTGCCACCCTCCGAACAATTGAGGCGGATCGTCTCCGAGACGCTCTTTGCCTATGAAGGCATGGACCACGAGCACAAGATCCAGACCGAAGGGATCGCCCTTCTGCCGCCGGATCAGCAGGACGTGCTCAAGTCCTATCAGCGCGACATGGTCCAGCAGATGAGCGACGTGCTCGGGGGGATCGCGCCGCAGGTCTTCGACGGCAACCCGCGCAAGCTTCGGGCGGCGGTGATGTCGATCTTCGGCATGATCAACTGGTTCTACATGTGGAACAGTTCCGCCGACAAGAAAGCCCGCGAGGACTACGCCGAGCTGGCGATCCGGATGACCCTGCACGGGGTGCAGGGGCTTTAGGCGGGGCCGTCACTTTCGGCCAAAGCCGTGTGAAAACCCCGGTTTTGTGCAAGCATCAGCCAAGCCGCGCACAGGCTCCCGCCGACGATCCCAAACGCAGCGGACGGGCAGCTACAGTCCGCAGCGCTGGCGCCCGGCATCAAGCCTGTCCTCCCAGTCGGCGCGCATCTCCCCACCCGTGCGAAACCGCAGGCCCCAGGCTTTCAACTGTGCCATGCGCTCTGCCGGGGGATCGCCGAAAATCGCGGCCACCCGGGGCTGCCAGTAGGCAAGGCTTGTCACCATGGTCTCCCGTTCGCCTTCGTGCACCAGCCTCGAAAGCCCTTCCTCGGCCAGTTCGGTGTGATGCGCCTCGACCGGGGCAAGCGCGCGCAGGGCCTCGGCCAGCGGCTGGTAGGAGACCTGCACCATGTCGTCCAGTTGCACCGCCACCGCGTGACCGGTGCAGAAGTTCATCACCACCGCATCCACCCAGCCCTCGATCGGATAGTTCAGCACCGAGAGCCGCATGTCATGCGCGCTCCGGGTGCTGCCCGGCGGGGTATCGCGCGGCAGCCGGTCAGACCAGGGATGGTGATTGGCGTAGCGCTCGGTATTGGCGCCGAATTCGCCCATCAGGCGCAGCACCTTGTCGGCATTGTCGGTCTTCTCCAGCACGATCCTGGACGCCGCGATGCGCTCCTTGATGCCGGGGCCCGCGTTGACCACGTCGGCAAAGCCCGCGGCACCTGCCAATTCGCTGTCGACGAAAGTGGCCATCATCCGCATCAGCTCGGCGCGATACCGCGCCGGTACGTTGGCCGGGTTGGTCAGGCGTCCACCCTTGGCGAGGTAGTCCGCGATGTCCATCGTATCGCTCATTGCCCGCGCTCCTAATGATCGTAGTCCACGACCAGACGGTCGGTGACGGGAAAGGACTGGCAGGACAGGACATACCCCTGCGCCACCTCGTAATCCTCCAGCGCGTGATTGGCGACCATCTCGACCTCGCCCTCCAGCACCTTGCATTTGCAGGTCGAACAGACCCCCGCCTTGCAGGCGTAGGGCGCGTCAAGCGCGTTCTCCAGTGCGGCGTCGAGGATCGTCTGGTCCTTGTCCATGGCGAAGCTTCGCGCAGAGCCATCCATGGTGATCGTCGCCCGTGTCGCCTTGGCGGCCTTGGCACCGGCTGCGGCGCCTTCCTTGCGTTTCAGGCGACCGGGCTGGGCGCTGGCGAAAAGCTCGAACTTGATCTGGTTCTCGCTGAGCCCGTGGTCCTTCAACGCAGCGGCAATGCCCAGCATCATCGGCTCGGGGCCGCAGATGAAGGCGGTGTCGACGCTGTCGATGTCGATCCAATGCTCGAACAGGGCGGCGCATTTCTCGGCGTCCACGCGACCGGTGAAAAGGTCGATGTCCTGCGCGTCGCTTTCAAGGATATGGATCACCGTGAGGCGACCCATGTGGAGGTTCTTGAGGTCTTCCAGGTCCTCGCGGAACATGATCGTGTTCACGCCGCGGTTGGCATAGACCAGCGTGAAATGGCTTCCTGGTTCGCGCGCCAGCACGGTCTTGAGGATCGACAGCACCGGGGTCACGCCCGACCCCCCGGCAAAACCGAGATAGGACTTGGCCTTTTCGGGCTCCAACGGGGTGTGGAACGAGCCCATCGGCGGCATCGCCTCCAGCACCATGCCGGGGGCGAGGTCATCGTTGGCCCAGGTCGAAAAGGCACCGCCGTCGACCTTCTTGATCCCCACCTGCAACACGCCGTCGTCGAGGCCCGCGCAGATCGAATAGGAGCGGCGCACCTCGGTGCCGTCGAAATCGCGGCGGAACGTCAGGTACTGGCCCTGGATGAAGTCGAACTCGGCATCGTTTTCCGGCTTAAGGGTCACGACGACCGCGTCGCGGATGGTCTTGCGGACATCGGTGACCGCCAGTCGGTGAAAGCGTGCCATCAGCCTGCGCTCCTCAGATGCATTTGAAATAGTCGAAGGGTTCAAGACAGTCCTCGCAGCGCCATTGCGCCTTGCAGGGGGTCGAGCCGAACTGGCTGATCCGCGTCACCTTCTTCGATTTGCAGTGCGGGCAATGCTCCGGACCGCCCGCTTCGCGGGGGGGCGCAATACCGTATTCCTCCAGCCGCGCGCGGCCCTTCTCCGACAGCCAATCCGTGGTCCAGGGCGGGCTGATCCGCGTCGTGATGCGGATGTCCGTCAGCCCCCGGTCGCGCAGCGCCGTCTCGATATCCATCGAGATCACGGATGTCGCGGGGCAGCCCGAGTAGGTCGGCGTCACCGCCACCTCCAGCGTATCCCCGTCCCAGCTGACGCCCCGCACGATGCCCAGATCGACGACCGAGATCACGGGGATCTCGGGGTCCGGGACGCCGTCGAGCCAGCCCCAGATCTCCTCCTCCCGCGGGCGCATCCTACCACGAGGCCCCGGGATAAGCGCGTTGAAGCCACTGCATGCTCGTCAGCATATGGCCGAGGTGTTCGGAATGCTGGAACCCGGACTTGCCGCCCCTGTGGGCAAAGCCGCCTTCGGGAATGCTCAGCGTCGCGTCGGCCATGACCCGACCCACATGAGCATCGTATTCGGCGCGCAGCTCCCCGAGATCAGGGGCGATC
This sequence comes from Roseicyclus sp., assembly GCA_965661995.1. GTDB lineage: Bacteria > Pseudomonadota > Alphaproteobacteria > Rhodobacterales > Rhodobacteraceae > Roseicyclus. The sequence goes on along the minus strand of CBFIFZ010000012.1, from coordinate 7,771 downwards.
CCGGCCTCGGCCATCAGGTCGTCCAGCGCATCGGGCACGAACATCTCGCCCACGTAGGGCCACAGCAGATCGAGGGCCTTTTGCATCCGGCGATGGCTTTCCGATGTGCCGTCGCCCAGCCCGATCACCGTGTCGCCGGAGCGCTCGACATGGTAGTGCACCTCTTTCACCGCCTTCGCGGCGATCTCGGCAATCCGCCGCTCCGAGGATTGCATCAGCGCCTTGAGCATCGCGAGGTGCCAGACGTCGAACAGGAACTGTCGCATGATGGTCTGGCCGAAATCGCCGTTCGGTTGTTCGACGAGCAGCACATTGCGGAAGTCCCACGCATCGCGCAGGAAGGCGAGGTCATCGGCGCTGCGCCCCCTGCCCTCGACCTCACCGGCGAGACCCAGCCACATCTGCGTCTGGCCGATCAGGTCCAGTGCGGTATTGGCGAGGGCGATGTCCTCTTCCAGGACCGGCGCATGGCCGCACCATTCGCTGACCCGGTGACCCAGAACGAGGGTGTTGTCGCCCATCCGGCACAGGAACTCGAACAGCTGCACGTTGCTCACGGACATCACATCGCCCCCACGTCGTCGGGAATGTCGAAGAAGGTCGGGTGGCGATAGACCTTGCTTTCGGAGGGCTCGTAGAGCGGACCCTTGTCCGAGGGGCTTGAGGCCGCGATATGTCGCGCCTCGACCACCCAGATACTCACGCCCTCGTTACGGCGGGTATAGACGTCGCGGGCGTTCTTGATCGCCATCTCCGCGTCGGGGGCATGGAGCGAGCCGACATGGCGATGGCTCATGCCGTGCTGGCCGCGGATGAAGACCTCCCACAGCGGCCATTCATGGCGCTTGGGTTTCTGGGCCTGATCCGGGGTGTCCGGGTAGGCGGCGTTCGGGGAACTCATGGTGTCATCCTCCCATGTTCTCGACTGTCATGCCGCGGGCTGCGCCGGGCACTATTCCGCCGCCACCCGGCGGGCGGCCTTCTTTTCGGCGTGGGCCAGCAGGCCGTCACGCACCCATTTGCCGTCATCCCAGGCCTTGTTGCGTGCGGCGAGGCGTTCGGTGTTGCAGGGGCCGTTGCCCTGGATCACGTCGAAGAACTCGGTCCAATCGGGCTCGGCGAAGTCGTAGCCGCCCTTCTCCTCGTTCCACGTCAGCGTGTCGTCGGGCACCGTCAGCCCAAGGTATTCCGCCTGCGGCACGGTCTGGTCCACGAACTTCTGGCGCAGCTCGTCATTGCTGTTCATCTTGATCTTCCACGCCATGCTTTGCGCGGAATGCACCGAGTCCTTGTCGGACGGACCGAACATCATCAGCGAGGGGTACCAGAAGCGGTTCAGCGCATCCTGCGCCATTCTCTTCTGTTCCGGTGTGCCCCGGGCCATCTTCATCATGATGGAATAGCCCTGCCTCTGGTGGAAGCTCTCTTCCTTGCAGATGCGGATCATCGCGCGTGCGTAGGGGCCGTAAGAGGTCCGCTGCAGCGGCACCTGGTTCATGATCGCCGCGCCGTCAACGAGCCAGCCGACCGCGCCCATGTCGGCCCAGGTCAGCGTGGGGTAGTTGAAGATCGACGAGTACTTCATGCGCCCGTCGAGGAGCATCTCGGTCAGCTCGTCGCGGGTCACGCCCAGCGTCTCGGCCGCGCAATAAAGGTAGAGCCCGTGCCCGGCCTCGTCCTGCACCTTGGCCAGGAGGATCGCCTTGCGCTCCAGCGTGGGCGCGCGCGTGATCCAGTTGCCTTCTGGCAATTGGCCGACGATCTCGGAATGGGCATGCTGGCCGATCTGGCGGATCAGCGTCTTGCGATAACCTTCGGGCATCCAGTCCTTGGGCTCGATCTTCTCGCCCGCGTCGATCCGCGCCTGGAAGGCCGCGAGCTTCTCGGGGTCTTCTCGGGTCGCTTCCGACTTCACCATTTGTGCATACATGTCTGGTTTCCTCCCCGTTCAGACGCGTTCGATAAGGATAGCGGCGCCCTGGCCGACGCCCACGCACATGGTGCACAGTGCGTAGCGCCCGCCGGTCCGCTTCAACTGGTAGGCCGCGGTCAGCACGAGGCGCGCGCCCGACATGCCCAGGGGGTGGCCCATGGCGATCGCGCCGCCATTTGCATTGACCCGCGGATCATCGTCGGCAACGCCCAGTTCCCGCAAAGTGGCAAGGCCCTGGCTTGCAAAGGCCTCGTTCAATTCTATCACATCCATCTGCTCGATGGTGAGCCCCGCGCGGTCCAGCACCTTGCGGCTGGCGGGCACCGGCCCGATACCCATGATCCGCGGCGCAACGCCGGCCGAGGCCATGCCCACGACCCGCGCCATCGGCGTCAACCCGTGCGCCCCGGCCGCCGTCTCCGAGGCGATCAGCAAGGCCGCCGCCCCGTCGTTCACGCCGCTGGCGTTGCCCGCCGTGACGCTCAGCTCCGGCCCGTTCACGCCGCGCAGGCGGCCCAGCTTCTCGGCGGTGGTGCCGGGCCGGGGGTGTTCGTCGGTGTCCACGATCACGGGGTCGCCCTTGCGCTGGGGCACCTCGACCGGGACGATCTCGTCGGCGAAAACCCCGGCTTCCTGCGCCGCGGCCCAGCGCGCCTGGGACCGCGCGGCAAAGTCATCCTGGTCGGCACGGCTGATGTTGAAATCGGCGGCCACGTTGTCGGCGGTCTGCGGCATGGAATCGATGCCGAATTGCGCCTTGAATTTCGGATTGACGAAGCGCCATCCGATGGTCGTGTCATGGACCGCGTTCGACCGGGAAAAGGCGGTGTCGGCCTTGGGCATCACGAAAGGCGCGCGGCTCATGCTTTCGACGCCACCGGCGATGGTCAGATCGTAGTCGCCTGCCCTGATCCCCCGCGCGGCAAACCCCACCGCATCCATCCCGCTTGCACACAGTCGGTTGATGGTCGTGCCCGGAACGCACTCGGGCAAGCCCGCGAGAAGCGCCGCCATCCGGGCCACGTTGCGGTTGTCCTCGCCTGCCTGGTTGGCGCTGCCGTAGATCACCTCGTCGACCTGCGCCCAATCGACCCCCGCGTTGCGCGCGACCAGCGCCGCGATCGGCAGCGCGGCAAGGTCATCGGCCCGCACCGAAGACAGCGCGCCGCCGTAACGTCCGATGGGCGTTCGCACACCGTCACAAATAAATGCGTCCACCGAGCTGCCTCCTCCAGTTAGCCGACTACTCGGTCGGCGTATTCTGCGCGCGAGATTCGCGCAAGGAAAAAGTTACCAGAAACGCTTATGGCAAAATTTTTGTAACATGTATTCTGCGACCGCGGCCATTAGCCAGGCTCGGTGTCGCTCCCGGTGGTCAGACCCGGACTGTTCGAGGGCGGAAAGACCTGCGTCGATCAGGGGCTGGCCACGGAAAAAGCCGGCCGGATAGAGGCCGTTTGCGGTCTCGTCGATGGAGCCGAACCCGATACCTGCATGTTGGCGTACCCGCTTGGCGCGCGAGAAGTTCATCGCGCCGGATGACGCGAAGCGGGGAGGACGTTGTGGCGGTCGGCCTGTGAGCGTGACGGGACGACGACCGGGCGACCGCGCCATAACGACACTGGACACCCAGCTCGCGTTCTTGCTGCCCGATGAAAACGCTCACGCCTGAAGCGCGCGCCATTGACCGGCCAGCGCCGGCCAGTGTTTCCCACCCTCAAGCCGTTGCGCCTGCGCCATTTTTTCGGGAATGAACGCCTCGATCGCCGGCATGTAGGACGGGCGCGCGCGCATCCGATCGAGCCATGTTCCCACGATCGGCGTCCGATCCTCCCACAGGCCGGAAAAGCCAAGCCTGTCGATGCGATCGATATAGGGTGCAAGGCCGATATCGGCGAGCCCGAAGCCGTTCCCGGACACCCAATCCCCATCCGCGATATCGGCACTCATGTCGTCGAAGGTGCGCTTGAGATGCAGGAGTGCCTGGGTCACATGCGGCGACCCAAGTCCCAGCGCGAAAAGGTCGCGCCGTTTCATCCGCGCGACGGGATCGGGCATTCGTTCGATCGACGCCTCGATCTCGGCCGGGGTCCTGGTGGCAAGCGCCTTGTCCCGCATGAACGTCGAGAAGGACAACGTGTTGACCGCCGCGTGCACTGCAAGGCACCGCACCAACCAGTGGCGTGTCCGGACCTCGAGCCGGGTATCGTCCGGCATCAGGCGGCCGCCATTGTAGACCTTGTCGAGATACTCGATGATCAGGCTCGACTCGAGCACGACAAGGTCGCCGTCGATCAGTGTCGGCACGACCGCATCGGGGTTGAGCCGCATGTAATCGGGCGAGAACTGATCGCCCTTTTGCAGATCGAGCATCACACCTTCGTAGTCCAGCCCGATTTCGGCAATGGCAAGGCGCACCTTCTGCGAACAAACGCTCGTCGGTCCGTGATAGATCTTCAGCATGTGGATGCTCCGGGGTTCGGGGTTATGTGTCATTGCGGGCCCGCGCGGTCGACCACCATGCGCCCAAGGCTGAACAGGGCGCCGAGCAGGGCGAAAGCGGCCGCGCCAAGCATCGCGTCGAGCGATGCGGCAGGATCGACGCTCAGCGCGAAGGCCGCGATGGCGGTGCCGATGGCACGGCCCAGCTGGCGAGCGACCGAGAGCGATCCGCTTGCCGCGCCACTGCGCGCGCGCGGGGCGCTCAGCATGATCAGCCAGTTGTTGGGGGTCTGGAAAATCGCGAACCCAACGCCGCAGATCGCGAAGCGGGCCGCGATGTCCCACGGGTCGGACGACGGGTCGATCCGCGAAACCAGGACGAAACCGACGGCGAGGATCGCAAGGCCGGCGGCACCAGCGGGGGCAGCCGGAACGTGATTGGCCATGCGCCCGATGATCGGCGCGATCAATGCGGTCGCCGCAGGCCAGACACTGAGCAGGAGCGCCATTTGAAGCTCGTCGATGCCGGCCCCGAACACGAGGTAGAAGGGCAGGAGAATGAACCCGAGCGTCTGGGCGACGAAGGCGCAGACAGAGGCGCTGAGCGACAGCGAAAAGACCGGTCGCGCCAACAGGTCGAGGGGAAAGACCGGCGCTTCGGTCCTTCGCGATCGCGCGATCACCGCCAGGGCCAGCGGCAGGAAGCTGGCAACCCCGATCCCGACCCAGAGGGCCGACCACCCATTGGCGAGCGCGTTGATCGCCGTCAGCGCTGCCGCCAGCATCGCCGCGACAAGCACGGCCCCCGACAGGTCGTATCGACGGCCGGACGGTGGCACGGCGGGCAGCTTGAGAGCCCCCAGGAGCAGGGCAACCGCGCCCGTGGCAACCATCGGCAGGAACACGGCACGCCAGCTCGCGATCGACAGGATAAACCCCGACAGCGCCGGGCCAAGCGATGACGCGACCGCAACGGTCCCCGCCATCAAGCCGATGGCGGTTCCGAGCCTCGCCTCGGAAAAGACCATCCGGGCCATGGCAAACCCCAGGCTCATCACGCCCGCGGTTCCCACGGCCTGCACCCCGCGTGCGAAGACGAGGGCCGGAAAGCTCGGCGCCAATGCGCAGGCAAGGGACGCCAACGAGAAGATCGTCAGGGAAACAAGGAACACCTTGCGGTGTCCAAGGGCATCTCCCAGCGAGGCCATGGGCAACAGCAGCGCGACAATGACCAGCTGCGCCGAGGCCATGACCCATGTCGCGGTTGCGGCGGACACCTCGAAGTCGCGGGCGATGGCGGGAAGGGCAACACCGACCGCCATGCTCTCGAGAACGCTCGCGCAGACCGCGCAGAGCAAGGCCACAAGGGCGAATGCCTCCCCGCCCCCGCCACCTTGGTTCGGCCGCGGTGTCACGCCGGCAGGATTGCCACGTCCTCGGGGCGGATCTGCACACCGATCTTGCCGCCCATCTCGACCGGCTGGTCGGGGTGAATGCGTGCGATCAGATGCGAGGCGCCCAATCGAACGCGGCATTCGACGGCCTCGCCGAGGAAAACGGTATCCACAACGTCGCCAACCACCGTATTCGGATGGTCGGACGCATCCGGATCGGTCAAACGCACATTCTCGGGGCGCACCGCCACAAAGGCTGCCTCACCCGCGCTGCCACCTCCGCTGGTATGTGCGAAGGGCATCAGGCCCCATTCCGTCTCGACAGTGCCGAGCGCGGTGTCGGTGGCTGCCGCCCTGACCGTGCCGTTGGCAAAATTGCACTGACCGATGAAGCTTGCGACGAAGCGCGAATTGGGACGCTTGTAGATCTCGGTCGGAGAGGCTTCCTGCACGATGACACCGTCGCGCATCACCGCCACGCGGTCGGCCATGGTCAGGGCTTCGGTCTGATCATGCGTGACGTAGAGCGCCGTCATGCCCAGCCGCTTGACGAGGTTTCGCAGCTCGAGCCGCGTTTCCCCCCTGAGCTTCGCATCCAGATTGGACAGCGGCTCGTCGAACAGGACGACGGACGCCTCGCGCACGATGGCGCGGGCAAGCGCCAGCCGCTGCTGCTGACCGCCGCTCAGGAAGGGCGCGGGGCGGGTTTCGTAGCCCGACAGCTGGACCAGGTCGAGCGCCTTGCCGACCCGTTCCTGTATCTGGGCCTCGGGGATCTTGGGCCGCGCTTCGCGCAGCGGAAAGGCGACGTTCTCGAAGACCGTCATGTGGGGCCAGATCGCGTAGGACTGGAACACCATGCCGATATCGCGCTTGTGGGTCGGAACCGTGAGCGAACGGGCGGTGTCGTGCACCACCGTATTTCCGATCGAGATGCGGCCACCCGTGGGCCGCTCCAGCCCCGCAAGGCAGCGCAGCGTCGTGGTCTTGCCGCATCCGCTTGGGCCGAGCAGCGTGTAGAACTCGCCTGCAGCGACATTGATGGTCACACCCTTGACCGCGTCCACAACCCCTTTCTCGGTGTCGTAGCGCACGCGCAGATCTTCGATTGCGATCATAGTGGACCTCCCTTCTGTGCGCCGAACCCGAACAGGCGCAAACCCAGTGCCAGCGCGAACATGAAGCCCATGAGCATGATGCCGATCGCGCCGACCGCGCTGATGTTCCCGTTGTCCCAAAGCGACCAGATCATGACACCGAGCACCTCGTTGCTGCCGCCTTGCGACAGGATCAGCGGCAGGCTGATGAACCGCACGCTCAGCATCGCGACATAGATCCAGATCCCGACCAGCGTCGGCAGGAGAAGCGGGCCGAAAATGCGCAAGGCGATGCGCCAGGGCGCAGCACCCGAGAGCTTGGCGGCATCCTCGAGATCGGGATGAACCTGGATCATCGCCACGCTCATGGCGCGCACGGCATAGGACAGGAAGAGGATCGTGAAACCGAGAACCAGCGCGTAGATCGAGCCGAAGGTGCTTGCGCCGGTCAGCCGGTCGAACTGCATCAAGAGCCAGAACAGGGCCAGGCCAAGCACGATGCCCGGAATGGAATGCGGCAGGAACGACAGCATGTCGAGCGCGTAGCGACCGGCGAACCGTGTCCGGGCGATGATGTAGGCGATCACGAAGGACACGATCGTCACCGAGGTCGCGGTCAGCAGCGTGACATAGATCGTGTTCGCCAGCGTGCGGGCGACACGCGGCTGGTTGAAGACGGCCTCGTAGTGGCGGGTCGTCATGCTGGTGAAGGCCTCCCAGCTGGGCGGGCGCAGGTAGTTCACGAACGAGACGTAGAGAAGCACGAGGAACGGCAGGACGATCGTGACGAACAGGAAGAACAGCGCCAGACCGAGGGCAGGCTTGCGCCACCGGCCCAGACGCACCTGGCGCGGCGTGTATCCCTGGCCCGTGATGATCGAATACCGCTCCGAATGGCGCACGAG
>CBFIFZ010000011.1:0-29835 GCA_965661995.1 Roseicyclus sp. | reverse complement strand
CGCCGCCGCGGGCGGCGTCCAGGCGACGAGCGCCACGGGCAGTTGCCCCGTCTCGCCCAGCACCTGGGCGAAGGAGCGGATAAAGAAGACGCCGAAGCCCAGCAGGATCGCCGCCAGCACCATCACCCCGGTCTTGCCGAAGCGGGTGTGGCGCATGGTGAAGCCTGCGGCGATCAGCACCATGGCGGCCAGCATCAGGGGCGAGCTCAGCTCCATCTGCAGCCAGACGCGGTGGTTGAGTGCCGCGAAGCCCGCCTGGTTCAGCTGCGCAATGAAGCCCGGCAATTCGTAGATCGGCACGGTCTCGGGCTTGCCGAAACTGTCGCGGATCTGCTCGCGCGTCAGGGTCGAGGGCAGGGCGAGCCGCGCGTGGGTCTCGACCGCCGCCTGCGGGTTGCCGACGCCGACCATCGGCCAGCGCTGCACGTCGGTCAGCTCCCATGCGCCGTCCACGAGAAGCGCCTGCCGCGCGCTGAGGCGGTGGGTCAGCGTCCCCTCGGCGTCGAACTGGAAGAAGGTCGCGTCGAAGAGATGCGTGCCGTCCGAGTTGGTGGCGCCCGCGCGGATCACCGTCTGTTCGGTGGGGCTGCCCTGCCGGAGCCAGAGTCCTTCGCGGGTGATCGAGACCGTCCGCTCCTCGGCGCCGAGATAGCGCGCGGTGCGCAGGTCGACCTGCGCCTCGGTCGCGGCGACGATGGGGTTCAGGATGGCGACCGCCACCGCCCCGAAGAGTGCTGCGACCGCCACCGGCGCCCGCGCGGAGCGCAGCGCGGAGCGGCCCGAGGCGCGGATCACCACCAGCTCGGAGGTGCGCGCGAGGCCGAGGAACAGCAGCAGCGTGGCCAGCAGCACGAAAAGCGGGATCATCTCGTAGAGCTTGCCCGGCAGGTTCAGCAGCGCCAGCTCGAAGACCGGGCCGAGGCCGAGGTCGGGGCCGATGCGGCGCAACTGCTCGGCGATGTCGATGGGCAGCAGGATGGCGATGAACACCGCCGTGACGATCCCCAGGGCGCGCAGGAAGCGCCGGGCGATATAGAGATGCAGGATCATGCCGGCACCGGGGCGCCGCCGCCCGTGCGCCCGAAGCGCAGCGGGCGCTTGCGGCGCATCGCCATGAGGAGCAGCACGCCGGTTATCAGCGCGGCGGCGCCGGGCTGGGCATAGGCGAGGTATTGCAGGTCCACGTTTCGCACCGCCGTCGTCTCGGCCACGTTCCAGATCATCTGGAGCGGTATGACGAGGGTGACCGCAAGCAGGATCTGCGGCCAGACGCCGAAGCGCGAGAAGCCGCCGAGCATCAGGCAGGCGGCGGCGATGAGCGGCGGGAAGATCACGAAGAGCGCGCGGGCGATCCGGTCATGCCCGGCGAAGCGCATCTCGGCGAGGTCCATGTCGAGCCGTTCGGCCACTTCCGGCGTCGCGCTCAGCAGCACCTGCGTGGACAGTTCGCGCAGGTCGTAGCTGCGAAAGCCGCCTTCCTCGATCAGGGCGCCGATGTCGTAGGTGAAATCGTCGAAGCGGATGGTCGCAAGGCGTTGCGTTGCCGGGTCGAGGGTCTGCGCGAGCCCGTCGAACATGACCAGCCGCGGCCCCGCCTCGGAGCGGACGAGCAGGGCGCGGGTGGCGGTGTAGGTCGTCTCGATCCCGGGGTCCGACCGGTCCTGCAGGAAGAGGTCGCGGAACTCGCCCAGCTCGGTGATCTCGCGGATGTAGACGGTCAGCCCGTCGGTGGGGTGGATGAACTGCCCCTCGCGCAGGAAGCGCCCGGTCAGGTCCTCCTGCACCTCCTGGTTGCGGTCGATGAACTGGCTGCGCGCCGCGGGCGCAAGGATGTTGCCGAGGATGCCGACGATACACCCCACGATCAGCCCGAAGACGAGCACCGGCCGCACGAGGCGCAGCGCCGACAGCCCCGCGGTCTGCAGCACCACCAGCTCGCTTTCGCCGATCATCCGGTTGAAGATGTAGAGCGTCGCCACGAAGGCCGAGACCGGCAGCACCACCAGCATGATCTGCGGCAGGGTGAGCGCCGTGAACTCGAGGAACACCGAGAGGGTCTGACCGTCCGCGATCAGCGAATCGAAGAGGTCGACCGCTTCGTTGATCCAGTAGACAGAGATCAGGACGAGGCTGAAGAAGCCGAACAGAACGACCAGCTGGGAAAGGATATAGCGATCATACCGCCCCAAGGCGTAGTGTCCCCCAATGCATCTTCCGCGTGGCAGCGCGGGCCTGTTCGCCTGTTTTAGGCCAAAGCGGGGCGCTGCGCGAGGGTGATCTGGCCATTCCTTGAACCGCGCCCTAGTCTCGCGGCAAACGGGCCACGCTGATGCGCCCGACCCACCCGACAGGAGAGCCCTGATGACCGCACCGATCGCCATTTCCTTCACCGAGACAGACCTCGACGCGCTGGCAGGGACCGCGGGCAAGCTGGCCGTGCTGGTCACGCCCGATGGCAAGCTCGACCCCGCGGGCCGGAGACTGAACCGGCTGACCCGGGGCGCGCTGGCGCGGCTGGTGGAAAGCGAGCGCTGGGGCAAGGTGAAGACGGGCGAGGGGGTGAGCCTCGGCTATCCCGCGGGGCTCGAGGCGACCGCGGTCATGGTTCTGAGCCTGCCGCGCCGCCCCTCGGTCGAGGCGGCGCGCAAGGCGGGCGCGACGCTCGCGAAGTTCAAGGGCACCGATGCGCTGACCGTCTGCGCGGGCGCGACGGGCCGGGCGGCCGAGCTGTCGCTGGGCCTTGCGCTGCGGGGCTACGAGTTCACGACCCACAAGACCGCCGAGGCGGAGGACGCGGCGCCCGCGACCATCATGGTCACCAAGCCCGAGGAGGTCGCCGCCGCGGCCAAGCCCATGATGGCGCTGGCAGAAGGCGTGTTCTTCACCCGCGACCTGGTGAACGAGCCCTCCAACATTCTGACAACAAACGATTTCGCAGCCCGACTGGCCGCGATGCAGGAGCTGGGCCTCGAGGTCGAGATCCTCGAGGAGGAGGACCTGGCCAAGCTCGGGATGGGGGCGCTTTTGGGGGTCGGGCAGGGGTCCGACAGCCCGTCGAAGGTGGTGGTGATGCAGTGGAACGGCGGCGAAAAGGGCGCGCCGCCGCTGGCGCTGATCGGCAAGGGCGTGGTCTTCGACACCGGCGGCATCAGCCTGAAGCCCGCGGGCGGCATGGAGGACATGACCATGGACATGGGCGGCGGCGGTGTCGTCGCCGGTGTCATGCGCGCGCTGGCGCTCAGGGGTGCCAAGGCCAATGTCGTGGGGCTTGTCGGGCTGGTCGAGAACATGCCCGGCCCCAACGCGCAGCGCCCCGGCGACGTGGTGAAGTCGATGAAGGGCGACACGATCGAGGTGATCAACACCGACGCCGAGGGGCGCTTGGTGCTGGCGGACGTGATGTGGTACGCGCAGGACCGCTTCAAGCCGGTGGGGATGGTCGATCTGGCGACGCTGACGGGCGCCATCATCATCGCGCTGGGCCATGAGAACGCGGGCGTCTTCTCGAACAACGACGCTTTGTGCGATGCGTTCCTGAAGGCCGCGAAGGCCGAGGGCGAGGGCGCGTGGCGGATGCCGCTGGGCCAGGCCTATGACGACAAGCTGAAGAGCCGGATCGCCGACATGAAGAACGTGGGCGGGCGCGACGCGGGCTCGATCACCGCGGCGCAGTTCCTGCAGCGCTTCGTGATGGGCGACACGCCCTGGATCCACCTCGACATCGCGGGCGTGGCGAGCGTGAAAGCGGACACGGCGCTTGCGCCGAAGGGGGCGACGGGCTGGGGCGTTCTGGCGCTCGACCGGCTGGTGCGCGACAATTTCGAGGGCTGAGGGGAAGCGTTTGGGCGAGGTCTTCTTCTACCACCTGACGCGCGCACCGCTGGAGGTGACGCTGCGCACGCTGCTCGAGAAATCCCTCGGCGCGGGCTGGCGCGTGGCGGTGCGCGGGCGGACGGAGGAGGCGCTCGACCGGCTTGATGCGCAGTTGTGGCTGGCGCCGGAGGACGGGTTTCTGCCCCACGGCCGTGCGGGCGGGGCGCATGACGCGGCGCAGCCGGTGCTGCTGACGACGGCGCGGGAGGCCGCGAACCGGCCCGATTGCGTGGTCTCGGTCGAAGGCGCCGAGATCGGCGCGGAGGAGGCGGCGCGGCTTTCCCGCGCGATGATCCTGTTCGACGGGCACGACCCCGGCGCGGTGCAGGCGGCGCGCGAGCAGTGGAAGGCGCTGACAGGCGCGGGGGCCCGGGCGAAGTATTGGTCCGAAGAGGGTGGGCGCTGGGAGATGAAGGCCGAAAGCTAGCGCTCCAGCAGCAGTTGGCCGCCCGAGATCTCGATCCGGTCGAAGCGGCGCAGGTAGCTCATGCCGAGCAGGCTTTCGCCAAGGTCGCCGCTGTTCACGACGGCGCGGACGCCTTCGTCCACCACCCCGCCGAGCGCCACGGTCCGCAGCATCACCGGCGCCGTCTCGACCATGCCGTTCGCCGTGAAGGCGCGGCCGGAGAAGACCAGCGCCTCGGGCGCGAGGCCGATGCGCATGGCATCCTCGGCCGAGAGCACCATCTCGGTCGCGCCGGTGTCGACGACGAAGCGGACGGGCGTGCCATTCACCTCGAGCGTCAGGTAGAAATGGCCGTCATGCTGCATGGGCACGACGACCTGTGCGCCGTCCTGCATGATGGCCTGACGCGGCGCGACGGTGTCGCGGATGTCGGACCAGAGGCCCGCGGCCACGATCGCGCCGAGGAAGATGAAGATCCAGATCGCGGCCTGTTGCGCCATCCGTCCCATCTCGCGGCGGTGTGCCACGAAATGCCACCCGGCGATGACCGCGCCGAGCAGGAGGAGATAGGCCAGTGAGCCGATTTGTTCGCCCGTCATCGCGATCACCCTTGGACACCAGGGGGTAATATAGGGTGTCTGGCGCTCAGATCACCTGCAGGTCGCGCATTCCGTCGATGACGAATTGCACCGAGAGGGCGGCGAGCAGCATCCCCAGGAGCCGCGTGACCACGTTGATGCCGGTGGGGCCGAGCAGCCGTTCGAGGGGGGCGGCCAGAAGGAAGAGGGCGAGGACCACGGCGAGGACCGCGGCCATGACGAGATGCACCAGCAGGATATGGGTGGCATCGCCCCCCTCCTGCCCGGTCAGCAGGATCATGGTGGCGATGGCGCCGGGGCCCGCGATCAGCGGGATGGCCAGCGGGAAGACCGAGGGGTCATCGGGGTGGGCGGTGTCGGCCTGCCCCTGCCGGCGCTGGCTGCGCCGCTCGAAGAGCATGTCGAGCGCGGTCAGGAACAGCAGGATACCGCCCGCCATGCGGAAGGCGGGCATGGAGATGCCGAGGAAGTTCAGCACCGCCTCGCCCGCGAGGCCGAAGAGCGTGAGGATGCCGAGGGCGACAAGGCAGGCCCGCAGCGCCACGATGCGGCGTTCGCGCACCGTCTGGCCCGCCGTCAGAGCGACGAAAAGCGGCGCGAGGCCGATCGGGTCGATCACGACGAAAAGCGCCACGAAGGCGGGGATGTAGGCGGCAAGCTCCATGGGTTGGGGCCATGCCCTGCCGCCCGCGCAAGGTCAATGCCTGCTCAGCCCGCGGGCCGCTTCATGCGCGCCATCAGGTTGGTCTTGAAGACGAACTGATGGGCCAGCGCGGCCGCGACATGGAGCCCGATCAGCGCCAGAAGCGCGACCTTCATCACGTTGTGTCCCTGTGCTGCGGCCTCGGCGCCTGCGAACCAGGCCATCGCGCCCGAGAAGGGCATCAGCAGCATCAGCGCGTAGAAGGCCCAATGCGTTGCATGGGCGGCCAGCTTGAGGGCGGGGTGTTCCTTTTCCGGCGGGGGCGGGGCGCCATGGGTGAGGCGTAGCGCGAGGCGCCAGACGACCAGCACCGCCACGAGGCCCCCCATCAGGACATGTTGCGCGATCAGCGGGTCGAAGGGCACCTCGGCGCCGGTGAGATGGGCATCCCACGCGTCCGAGATCGTGTCGTGCAGGACGTACTGAAACGTGATCAGCGCCACGACGATCCAGTGCAGGCGGATCTGTGTTCGGGTGTATCCGGTGGGATGGGCCATGCTGGCACCTCGTATATTGGCAATGTTTACAATGTATCATGCCAATATATCGTTCCGGTCTGCCCGTCGCGTGGCAGGGTGTCGCGCGCTTGTCTAGCCCGCCTCGGCCTCTTCCAGCTTCTCGGCCGCCGCGACCCAGAGCGCCTCGGCGCGGTCGAGGCCTTCCATCACCTCGGCGTATTTCTTTTGCCAGGTCGCCAGCTCACCCGCGCGGCCGTCCTCGTAGAGCTCCGGGTCGGCGAGCTTGGTGGCGAGCTTGCCGCGCATCTCCTCGATCTTGGCGACGCGGGCCTCGCAACGGCGCAGCTCGGCGCGCAGCTCCTTCACCTCGTCATGGGTGTATGTCTTGCGTTTTTTTTCTTCTTTCCGGGGCTTTGCGGGCTTTTCTTCACCTTTCAGGAGAAGTGCGCGATAGCTGTCGAGATCGCCCTCGTAAGGCGCGACGCGACCGTCCTTGACCAGCCAGAGGCGGTCGGCGACGAGGGACAGAAGGTGCATGTCGTGGCTGACGAGGATGACGGCACCGGAATAGGCGGTCAGCGCCTCGACCAGCGCCTCGCGGCTTTCGATGTCGAGGTGGTTGGTCGGCTCGTCGAGGATCAGCATGTGCGGCGCGTCGAGCGTGGCCAGGCACAGGGAAAGACGCGCCTTTTGCCCGCCCGACAGGCGGCCGACCTCGGTTTCCGCCTGCTCGGCCATGAGGCCGAAGCCCGCGAGAACGGCGCGGAGTTTGGGCGGCGCGGTGTCGGGGCGTTCGCGTTGCAGGTGCTGCAGCGGTGTCTCGTCGATGTGCAGCTCGTCGACCTGGTGCTGGGCGAAATAGCCCACGCGCAGCTTGGACGAGGCGGTCTTGTGCCCCTCCATCGCTTGAAGTTTGTCCGCCAGGAGCTTGGAGAGCGTGGATTTTCCCTCGCCGTTGCGGCCCAGCAAAGCGATCCGGTCGTCCTGGTCGATGCGGAGCGAGAGGCGCGAGAGAACGGGCTTGCCGTCGTAGCCGACGGCCGCGCCTTCCAATGCGAGGATCGGCGGCGAGACCTGGTCGGGCGACGGGAAGGTGAAGACGGTGCGCGCGGCGTCCTCCGGGGCCCGGATCGGCTCCATCTTTTCCAGCATCTTGACGCGGGATTGCGCCTGCTTCGCCTTGGAGGCCTTGGCCTTGAAGCGGTCGACGAAGGCCTGCAGGTGGGCGCGCTGCAACTCCTGTTTCTTGGCCGCCGCCGATTGGACCGCGCGCGCCTCGGCCCGGGCACGGGCGAAGGCGTCGTAGCCGCCGGTGTAGAGCGTCAACTTGCGGCCTTCGAGATGCAGGATATGGCCAACGGCGCGGTTCAGAAGGCCGCGGTCGTGGGAGATGATCAGCACCGTGTGCGGGTAGCGCGCGAGATAGGTCTCGAGCCAGAGCGCGCCCTCGAGGTCGAGGTAGTTGGTCGGTTCGTCCAGAAGCAGCAGGTCGGGCTGCGCGAAGAGCACGCCCGCCAGCGCCACGCGCATCCGCCAGCCGCCGGAAAAGGCCGAGCAGGGCATGCGCTGTTCGGCGTCGGTGAAGCCCAGCCCCTTGAGGATCGAGGCCGCGCGCGCCTCGGCCGACCAGGCGTCGATGTCCTGAAGGCGGGTCTGGATCTCTGCCATGCGGTGGCCGGTGGCCCCCTCGGCCTCGGCCAGAAGGGCGGCGCGTTCGGTGTCGGCCTCGAGCACGGTGTCGATCAGGCTGACCTCGCTGCCCGGCACCTCTTGTGCGACGCCGCCGATGCGGGCGCGGGCGGGCAGGTCGATCGCGCCGCCGTCAAGCGTCAGCTCGCCCCGGATCAGCTTGAAGAGCGTGGTCTTGCCCGCGCCGTTGCGGCCCACGATGCCGACCTTGTGGCCTGCGGGCACGGTCACGCTCGCCCCTTCGAGGAGGGGACGACCGGCGATGGAATAGGAGATGTCGGAAATGCGCAGCATGGGCGCGATGTGGCAGGGCGCGGTTGCGCGGTCAATGCCTGCCTGCGGGCGCTGGTGCAGGGCGTCGCGGGGTGGTAGCGAAGATGCATCGGCCCGTTATGGACCCCGCGCCCCCGTGATCGCCCCCGCCCGCACCCCGCCGCATCTTGGCACGATGATCCTGCTCGTCGGGCTCACGGTGCTGACGCTCAACATGTTCCTGCCCGCGCTGCCGCGCATGGCCGAGGCATTCGGGGTGAGCGAAGGGACGATGGGGCTGGCGGTGTCGGCCTACATTGTGGCGGCCGGCGTGCTGCAGCTGATCCTCGGGCCGGTCTCGGACCTTCTGGGGCGGCGGCCGGTGATATTGGCGGCGATGGCGGTCTATGCGCTGGCCTCGCTGGGCGCGGTGCTGGCGAGCGACTTCGAACTGTTTCTCGCCTGCAGGCTGGTGCAGGCGCTGGTTCTGGCGGGTAGCGTCGTGGGGCTCGCCACCTTGCGCGACATGTATGACACGCGCGACGCCGCGGGAAAGATGGGCACCATCGCCGCGGCGATGGCCATTGCGCCGATGATCGGGCCTGCGATCGGGGGGGTGTTGGATACGCTGATCGGCTGGCGGGCGATCTTCGGGCTTTACGCCGCCCTTGGGGCTGGCTGCCTTGTGCTGTGCTGGGTCGATTGGGGCGAGACGCGGGTGCGGGTCCGGCGCAGC
Source organism: Roseicyclus sp. (assembly GCA_965661995.1). GTDB lineage: Bacteria > Pseudomonadota > Alphaproteobacteria > Rhodobacterales > Rhodobacteraceae > Roseicyclus. Next base: position 21,119 of record CBFIFZ010000011.1, on the reverse strand, counting down.
CCGCGCGAGCAGGTGGCGGCCTATCGCGCGCTGCTGGGATCGGGGCTGTTCTGGGCCTACGCGCTGTGCACGGGCGTGTCGGTGGGCACCTTCTACATTTTCCTCACCGGCGCGCCCTTCGTGGCGCAGGCGGAATTCGGGCTGTCCTCCACATGGGTCGGCGTGGGGCTCGGCTCGATCACGGGCGGCTACATGATCGGTTCGGCGGTCACCGCGCGGCTGTCGCCGCGGCTGGGGCTGGCGCCGATGATCCTGGCGGGGCGGTCGCTTGCGCTGGCCGGGCTTTGCGTGGGGGCGGGGGTGTTCGCGGCGGGCTATTCACACCCGCTGGTGCTTTTTGCCGCGACGATCTGCGTGGGGCTGGGGAACGGGTTGACGCTGGCCAACACGAATGCCGGGATGATCTCGGTCCGGCCCGACCTTGCGGGGAGTGCGGCGGGCCTGTCGGGGGCGCTGCAGCTCTTTGGCGGCGCGGTTCTGACGGGCCTGACCTTGCCCGTCATGGCGGCGGGGGCGACGCCACTGCGCCTTCTGGCGCTGATGATCGCGGCCTCGGTCGTGGCGCTTGTGCTCGCGGTGCTGGCCGTGCGCGGTGCGGCGCGGCAAGAGCAGGCCGATTGACGGCTTTCCAACCGCTGCGGGCCATGCTACGCGCCGCGCAAACCCGAACCCGATGGAGCTTACCATGGCCATTCAGCGCACCTTTTCGATCATCAAGCCCGACGCGACCAAGCGCAACCTGACCGGCGCGATCAACGCCAAGATCGAGGCCGCGGGCCTGCGGATCATCGCGCAGAAGCGCATTCACCTGACGCCCGCACAGGCCGGCGTGTTCTACGCCGTCCACAAGGAGCGCCCCTTCTACGGTGAGCTTTGCGAATTCATGGCCTCCGAGCCGGTCGTCGTGCAGGTGCTGGAAGGCGAGAACGCCATCGCGGCCTACCGCGAAGTGATGGGCGCGACCGACCCGGCGGAAGCCGCCGAGGGCACCATCCGCAAGGATTTCGCGCTGTCGAAGGGCGAGAACTCGGTCCACGGCTCGGACGCGCCGGAAACCGCGGCCGAGGAAATCGCGTATTTCTTCTCGGGGCTCGAGCTGGTCGGCTGACCCTTCGGGACCTCGAAAACCAGAGGGCCGCCCCGATGTGGGCGGCCCTTTTTCGTTGGGGTCCGGCCTGGGCCTAGATGCTGGCCCAGTCGGTGTAGCGCGTGGCGCCCGGCTGGCGGGTCTGGCCGGTCTGCTGGGTCTGCTGCTGGGGCTGGGATTGCGCGCCGCCGCCTTGCTGTGACGATTGGGTCTGGCTTGCGGGGGCGCCCATCTGTGCGCCGGTGGTGTTCGGGGTCATCTGCCTGCCTCGGTGGGGTCTGGTTTGCCAAACGGTTCCGGGTTGGCCCGAAACGCGCGCGGGCTTTGCGCCCGGGCGCGCATCCGGTCAAGCGGGAAAATGGTGTTGGTTCGCGCGATCACGCCCAAGTGGCGGAAACCGGCCTGTGGCCCGACGTGGAAAGGACCGCCCGGTCGTGGGGCGGCCCTTGGGGTTTGGCCGGGGGGCGGGACGAAGGGAGGCAATGGCCCGCACCCCCGGCTGACGGCCCCACCCCCCGCGGGAGGAGCGGGTGAGGGGGCCGAAACGGGTGCCCTTACATCGGCTCGGGCCGCGGGGTCGCGGGCGTCGAGACGGGCAGGGTGGGGTGCACGACCTCGGGGATTTCGCCGGTGAGGGTCCGCAGGAAGGCCGTGATGTCGGCGACCTGCTGGTCGTCGAGATCGGCACCCAGCTGCGAGACGCCCATCACCGCGACCGCCTCTTCCAGCGACCAGACGACGCCGGAGTGGAAATAGGGGGCCGTCAGCTCGATGTTGCGGAGCGGCGAGGCGCGGAAGACGTAGTCGTCGGCTGCCGTCGCGGTCACCTCGAAGCGGCCACGGTCGCCTTCGGGAAGGACGGCTGCACCGGGGCGTTCCACGAGGCCGAAGGGGTAGTAGCCCTCGCCACCCATGTTCACGCCCGCGTGGCAGGCCGCACAGCCCTCGTCGATGAAGGCTTCGAGGCCGCGAATCTCCTGTTCGGTCAGGCTGTCGGCGCCGTTCAGGAACTGGTCGAAGCGCGAGTTCGGCGTGGTCAGCGTGGCCTGGAAGGCCTCGACCGCCAGGGCGAAGTTCTCGAAGGTGACCGGTTCTTCCTCGCCGGGGAAGGCCTCGTTGAACGCGTTGATGTAGCCCTCCATCGAGTTCAGCGTCTCGATCAGCCGCTCGGGCGTGTTGTTCATCTCGACACCCGCCTGGACCGGGCCCATGGCCTGTTCGGCGAGGTTGGCGGCGCGGCCATCCCAGAACTGGGCGATGTTGAAAACCGCGTTGTACATGGTGGGCGAGTTGCGCGGCCCCTGTTGCCAGCCATGGCCGATCGAGGTCTGCAGGCCGTCGACGCCGCCGAGGCCCACGTTATGGCAGGACTGGCAGGAGAACAGGCCCGAGCGCGACATGCGCGGGTCGAAGAACAGCATCGCGCCGAGGTCGACGCGGGGCCGCGTGATGATGTTGTTCTCGAGGTCCGGCGTGGTCAGCGGGATCGGGTCGAAAAGGTCGTTGGCGTAGGACCGCAACTCCTCGTTTGCGAGCACGGGGCCAGCGAGGGCCGTGGCAAGCGCGGCTGTGGCAGTCAACGTCAGGTGTCTCATTGGTCACTCTCCGGTGTCGGCGCGTTTCCGGGCGTCCGTACTTGGAACGATTCCAATAATGACGATAGGCCGGGCCAATGGTTTGACTTGGATCAATAGGAGCGGCGATTCTCGCCCGGTGGCCTGCGGCAGGCCGACGCGGTGCGGCGGGATGCCCCTCGGGGACAGGTCGCGTCACCCCGTCAGCGGCGCAGGCCGGTTCCGATTTCGTTGAGGAATCGCTCGAGCTCCGAGGCGGAGCCCGATCCGGCGAGCTCGGCCTTCAGGGCGTCGAAACCGGCGCGGAGCGCGTCCTTTTCCGCGCCCTTGCAGTCGTTCCAGGGGCGGCCCTGAAGGGCCATGTGGAGGGCGTAGTAGCCAATGAAATGGGGCCGCGTGCCCGTGGCGAGCATCGCGCGATAGGCCGCGTCGGCGCCGATCTCGCGCAGCTTGGTGGCCGTGGTGATGCCCGCGCGGGCCATCTCGGCGGCCTGCGCCGGGCCGATGTAGCGGATCGCGGTGACGGGATCGTCACCAGCCGGGTCTGTCATCTTCGGGCACCTCCCCGGGGGGGGTGTATCAGATGCTGGCCCAGTCCTTGAAGCGGACAGGGGCCGGGCGCTCGCGTTCCGGGGCGGCGCCCTTGGGCGGTTTGGGCTGTGGGGCCTGCGTGGGCATGGGGAGTTTTCCCTCTCATTCTGCTCGATGCCGAAAAAGGCTGCGCGCCGAATGTGGCGGGAATGTGGCAGCCCGCGGAGCCTGCCGGCGCCTGTTACCCCTTTGCCTGCAGGGCGTCGTAGTTGGCGCGGATGCGTTCGAGAATGTAATCGCCCGCGGTGATGGCCGGATATTTCTTCTCGGGACCCTGCAGGAGGACATCCTTGTTGGCCTGCGCGAAGAAGGGGATCGAGTAGCGCGGGCCGAGGTACTCGTCAGGCCGCGGCATCCGCACGCGGTGCGGGTTCGACAGGAGCCGGTCGTCGGACCAGCGCATGAGCATGTCGCCGATGTTGCAGGTGATGATGCCGGTCACGGGCTCCACGCTGGTCCAGGCGCCCTCTTCGGCGGAATGGCCGGGGCAGACCTGCAACCCGCCCTGTCCGGTCTTCTGGTGGAGCAGCGTGAGGCAGTCGAAATCGGTATGCGCGCCCGCGCGCCAACCGGTGAAATCCTCGGGCTTGGCGTTCTCCATCGGCAGGTAGTGGATCAGCCGCAGCGTCGATTGGTACTCGGGCGAGGCCGGGTCATGGGCGCGGGTAAACAGGTCTTCCTCGAAGCCGAGCTTCAGGGCGAAGCAGCTGAGCACCTTCATCGCCACGCCCCAGTTGGCCGCCTCGAAGGCCAGCATCTTCTCGCGGAAGCCGGGGATCGCGTCCGGATCGGGCCATAGGCCCTCCATCCGGGGCAGGGTGATCTGGTAGCTTTCCTTTTGATCCGGCGTGCCGGTCGAGGGGCGGACCTGGCTCTTGAATTCCCAGCCCGCGTTGGTGCCGGGGCGGAGCGGCATCTTTTCCTTGGCCTCGGCGGGTTGTGCAAAGAACGCCTCGGACAGCGCGAAGGCCTCTTCGATCTGCTCCAGCGCTATGCCGTGGCCGGTCAGCTGGAACAGGCCCAGCGTGGTCGCGGCCTGCCAAAGCTCTTCGGCGATCTGGGGCTTGCGGGTGTCGAAATCGGACAGGTCGATCAGGGCTGCGGCATGGGTGCCCTCGGTGCCCACCGCGCCGATACGGGATTCGCGGTTGAGCTCTGCATAGGAATAGCTGTCGGTCATGGATCGCTCCTTCGCGGGCATGCGCCGTGGAAGGGAGCAATGACCCGGGGCGCGGACCCCCTGCCAGCTTCTACTCCGGTGAAAAAAGCTGGCGACCCGGCCAATGTGGAAGAGAGACGAGGAGGCGGGCCGCCAGCAGGGTGTTCTTGCCAGCCGGACACCCCGTAAGGAAGGGAGGAGAAGCGGTGTGCCGTCTGACTGAGTTCAGATTGGGGCAGGGCGGGCGGCCCGGAAAGGGGGACGTGCGGTTTCGACCTGCAGGTTTCGCGCATGCCTGTCTTTTGGGCGCAGTTGCCGGTGGCTCGGCCCGACTTCCGTGCGGAGTGTGGATGGGTGGGGCCGCCCAGGGGCGCGGGGCGGCTGCCGATTTCATCGGATTTTTCGGCAAACGGGTCTATAACTCCGGGTCAGGAGGTGCGCCGGGGCGACCGGGCGCAAGCGGCATTGTCGGGGAGGACTAGGAATGCTTGCGAGAATTCTTGTGCCGGTACGGGGTGACGGAATGAGCGAGACGGTGCTGGCCCACGCGGCCGCGGCCGCGCATCGTCACAAGTCGCACGTGGTGGTCGCCCATTGCCGGGCGCAGCCCGACGACATGATCCCCTACAGCACGCTTCTGCCCAATTTCGCGCGCGAGACGATTCTTTCGCAGGCGGCGGAACTGGCCGACCAGGAGGAGACGGCGCTGCGCGCCTCGCTGCACGAGTTGGCGGGCGCGCTGGACCTGGCCGAGACCGACAGCCCGGACGGGTCGCGTGCAACCATCGAGTTCGTCGAGGAATTCGGGCGCATGGCCCATGTCATCAAGCACAACGGGCGGTTGGCCGACCTGATCGTGGTGGCCAAGCCGGACCGCGACCGCAACCTCGGTACCAACGTTTTGAAGACGGCGCTGTTCCAGACCGGGCGGCCGGTGCTGATGTGCCCGCGCGGACGGCCCGTGGCGGAGAGTTTCGCCCAGCATGTCACGGTGGCCTGGAACGGCTCGCTCGAGGCGGCGCGCGCGGTCGCGCTGACCCTCGACGTGGTGGCAGGGGCCGAGACGGTGACGATCCTTGCCGTGGGCGCGGGCGAGCTGCATGGCGCCTCGGCCGAGGAGCTGCGCGACTATTACGCCTTGCGCGGCGTGAGAGCCCGGATCGAGCATTTCGAGGCACGCAAGCCGGGCCTCGCGCTGATGGAGAAGACGCAAGCGATCGGCGCCGACCTGCTGATCATGGGGGGCTACGGCCACAGCCACGAGCGCGAGACGATCTTCGGCGGCAACACGCAATCCGTTGTGGATACGGCGGAATTTCCTGTCCTTCTTGCGCACTGAGTGCAATAATTTTGCACGCAAGAAAATAATACTTGATGCCGAGTGTTTGTAATTTAGTTACCCCGTCAATGCAGTGATGCGGGGGGAAGGGCCCCCGTGCCGGCAGTCACGACAGGGGAGGTTCAACTATGTCGTTCACCAAGCGTGGAGTTCTCAAGGCGGCCTGTGCCGCGCTTATCATGGCGGCACCGCTTCCGGCGGTGGCACAGGACTGGGAGCCGCGGCGCCCGATCGATTTCACCATCATGGCCGGCCCCGGCGGCGGCGCCGACCAGATCGCGCGCTTCATCCAGTCGGTGGCCGAACGCTACGACCTGACGAACCGTCCGCTGGTGCCGACGAACCGCGGTGGCGGCTCGGGTGCCGAGGCGCTTCTGCACGTCAATTCCGCGTCCGACCCCGATCACACGATCCTCGTGACGCTGAACAGCTTCTTCACCACGCCGATCCGGCAGGACAACCTGGGCATCGACATCCAGACCTTCACGCCGGTGGCGATGATGGGCGTGGACCCTTTCGTGCTGTGGGTCCATGTCGACAGCGGCATCACCAGCCTCGACCAGTGGCTCGAGACGGTGCGCGGGATGGACGGCGAGTACGTGATGGGCGGCACCGGCTCGGGCCAGGAAGACTCGATCGTCATCGCCTACATGTCCGACGCCTTCGACATCTCGGTGAACTACATCCCCTATGACGGTGGCGGCGCGGTGGCACGCGACCTCGCGGGTCAGCAGATCATGGCGACCGTGAACAACCCCGCCGAGGCCAAGGGTTTCTACGAGGCCGGCCAGTTCGTGCCGCTGGTGGCCTTCTCGGACGAGCGTCTGCCGGCCTATCCGGACGTGCCGACGATGATCGAGATGGGGCATGACTTCTCGTACTACAACCAGCGGGCCGTCGTGGGCGCGCCGGGCATGTCGGACGAGGCCGCGGCCTATTACCAGGACGTGTTCACGCAGATCTACGAAAGCGACGAGTGGCAGGCCTATCTCGAGAGCGAAAGCCTTTCGCCGCTCTGGATGGATGCCGACGCGCAGCGCGCCTACTGGGCCACGCAGGTCGAGACCCATCGCGCGCTTCTCGCCGCGCTCGGCGAATAAGACCCAAGGCGTGATCGCGTCCTGAACGGCAGGGGGGCCGCATGCGCAAGGGTGAAATCGTGACAGCCGGGGTTCTGGCGCTCTTCTCCATCTACCTGATGTGGAAGAGCACCGAGCTGCCCATCGGCTACGTCGCGGGCCGGGGGCCGGGCGGTGGTGCCTGGCCCTTCTGGCTGTCGGCCATCATGCTGGCGTGCTGCGGCATGATCGCCTGGAACTGGTGGCGGGGGACCTCTCCGCCGTCGCAATCCGACGAGCCGTTTCTCGATGCCTACGGCTGGCGGATGGTGATCCTCGTGGGGGGCGGCGTCATCGTCTTCGTCGCGCTGATCGAGGTGATCTCGATGTACGGCGCGATCGCGGTCTTCCTGTTCTATTACCTGCGCTTTCTCGGACGGCATTCCTGGGGGCTGAGCCTCGGGCTGTCGCTGGTGACGCCGCTTCTGTTCTTCTTTTTCTTCGAAGGCGCGATGCAGATCACGATGCCGACGGGCCTTCCGTTCACGGACCCGCTCTTCGACGTCCTTTACGAAATCATCTACTAGGTCAGGCGCCTCAAGACATGGAAATCCTGTCACTTCTCGGCGACGGCATGCTGCTGGCGATGCAGCCGCTCAACCTCATGCTGATCCTGGTCGGCGTGACGATCGGGCTGTTCATCGGCGCCATGCCGGGGCTGGGGTCGGTCAACGGGGTCGCGATCCTGTTGCCGATCACCTTCCTCGTGCCGCCCTCGGGCGCGATCATCTTCCTGGCCGCGATCTACTACGGGGCGATGTATGGCGGCGCGATCTCGTCGATCACGCTGGGCATTCCCGGCGCGTCCACCGCCGTCGCCACGACCTTCGACGGCAGGCCGCTCGCGCGGCAGGGGCGGGCGTCTCTGGCGCTGGTGACGGCGGCCATCGCGTCGTTCATCGGGGGGACGGTCGCCAATGTCTTCTTCACCGCCTTTGCGCCCCTGCTGGCGAGTGTCGCGCTCAGCTTCGGCCCGCCCGAAATCTTCGCGCTGATGCTGCTGGCCTTTGCCACCTTCGTGGGGCTGGGGGGCGATGACATCCCGAAAACGATCTTCTCGATCTGTTTCGGCCTCGTGCTGGGGGCCATCGGATTCGACCAGATCTCGGGCGCGCCACGCCTTGTGCTGTTCGACATCAACGGCTTCCTGCAAGGCATCGGGTTCCTCGTGCTGGCCATCGGGGTTTACGGCATCGGCGAGATGCTCTGGACCATCGAGCAGTCGCGCGGCGATGTCGAAAGCACGACGCCCAAGATGACGATGAAGGGCATGGCCGCCGATACCGCCGAGTCCATGCGTCGGGGCTGGAAGGGGACGGCCATCGGCTCGGTCCTCGGCTTCTTCGTGGGCATCCTGCCCGCGGCGGGCGCGACGCCCGCCTCGCTCATGTCCTATGGCGTGGCCAAGATGGTCAGCCGCACCCCCAAGGAATTCGGCCGCGGCAACCCCGATGGCGTGGCGGCCCCCGAGGCCGCGAACAACTCCGCCTCGACCGGGTCGATGCTGCCGATGCTGACGCTGGGCATCCCCGGCTCGCCCACCACGGCGATCCTGCTGGGTGGCATGGTGATCTGGGGGCTGGTGCCCGGCCCGATGCTTTTCGTCAACGAGACGGAGTTCGTCTGGGGTCTGATCGGGTCCTTCTACATCTCGAACATCGCGGCGGTGCTGATCAACCTCGCCTTCATCCCGGTCTTCATCTGGATGCTGCGCATGCCCTTCACGATCCTTGCCCCGATGATCTTCGTGCTGTCCATCGCGGGCGGCTTCGCCGCGACGCGGGACATGTTCGACATCTGGCTGATCGTGATCTTCGGGCTGGGGGCCTTTGTCTTGCGGCGCTTCGACTACCCGCTCGCGCCCGCGGTGCTGGCCATCGTGCTTGGCCCCATCGCCGAGCCGACGCTGCGCCAGTCGCTTCTGCTGTCGTCGGGCGATCCGTCGATCTTCTTCACCCGGCCCGTCGCGGGGCCGATCACGGTGGTGGCGCTGATCCTGATCTTCCTGCCGTTGCTCAAGTTTCTGCGGCGGCGCAAGGCCTGAGGCGGTCGGCACAAAGGGGCCCGGGTACCGTCATGCGGCCGTGGCCGCTGGCGTGACCCCGTCCCTGCGGGCGCTGAGGCCCGCCCAGACCTGCCTTGCCGCCGCCCGAATCGGGATCGGCGGCAAGGGCATGGGGCAAGCACCGTGCGACAGGGCAGCCTGCCCCAATGCAGTCACGTCCAGCCGGATCAGCGGTGCGCGGCACGGCCCACTTTGCCTTGTTCGACTGGTCCAGTCGGGCGCCAAGCAGAACATCACGGCAAAGTATGGGGCAGGATTGCCACGCTTCGCCCTCGTTTTTATCCACCACGGACACTTTTTCGCCGACGTTGGAGCCTACCACACGGTAGGACACGCGACAGTTGTGTGCAGCTTACGGACGTGCAGGCACGGCAAAGAGCATAATGATGACAAATCTTTCGAAGAAAACCCTGGTTACTCTCGTATTTGGTGATGCGGCCATTGCCTTCGCGCTGACCCTGCTGCTGATGCGGTGGGTGCCCCAGATCGAAGAAAGCGACCCCATCGTCTTCATCTCGCTCTATGCGGTCATCGCCGCCTTTGCCGCCCTTCTGTCGGTGCTCGCGATCCGGGCCGCGCTCAATCCGCACGCTGCCGCCTCGATCAGGCGGCTCGATCACGCCGTCGATCTGCGCGAGGGCGCCCTGGACGAACATACGATCGTCAGCATCACGGATCTCGACGGGCGCATCCTCAAGGTGAACCAGAACTTCGTCGATGCCTTCGGCCACCAGCCCGAGGACATCGAGGGCGGCTGCGTCCAACTGCTCTACACTGAGGGCGACGATACATTCGATCCGGTGAAGACCACCATCCTGGGCGGGGGTGTCTGGCGGGGCCGGCAGAACCTCAGGACCAAGGCCGGAGATACCATCCGGGTGCAGACGACGATCCTGCCGCGATACGATGACAAGGGCCGTATGGTCGAAACCATCTCGGTGCGGACCGACCTGACCAAGGCGCTGGCCGAGGGCGCGGTGCAGGGCCGTAACGCGGTCGTGGAGGCCTTGCCCGACGAGGTCTACATTTACGACGCGACGACCTTCAAGCTGAAGTACCTCAACCGCAAGGCGCGCACGCGTCTGCGCGTCAGCCAGGATGCGGCCAAGGAGATCTGCCTGCTCGATCTCTTCTCCGAGCGCGAGTTGTTCCAGTACCGCGGCCACATCGCTCCGGTGATCTCCGGCGAGATCGATGTCGCGCGGATCGAGATCGATCATTCGACGGGGCCGGTGGAGATCCTGACCCATATCAGCGACGATTTCAGCTCGGGGCGTACCCTGGTTTCGGTCGTCCGGGACATCTCGGCGCGCAAGCAGGCCGAGCAGCTGAAGCTCAGCTCCGTCTCGACCGTCAGTCACGAATTGCGCACCCCCCTTACCTCGATCCGCGGCGCGCTGCGCCTGCTGGAATCGGGTGTGCTGGGCGAGCTGTCGCCGGACGCGGCGCGCACGGTGGCCGTTGCCAGCCGCAACAGCGAACGTCTTGCGGCCATCGTCAACGACATCCTGGTGCTGCAGAGACTCTCGAGCGGTGAGCTCACGGTCGACCTGCAGCCGAACGACCTGCGCGATCTGCTCCAGGAGGCCGCCGAGGCCAACGCCGGCTACGCGGCGGAATGCGACGTCGAGATCGCCGTCGAAGCCTCGCCCTGGCCGGCGCTGGCGATGTTCGATCCCGACCGGATGATGCAGGTGATGGCGAACCTGCTGTCGAACGCGGCCAAGTTCTCGACCGAGGGCAGCACGGTGGTCGTGCGGCTGCGCGACCGCGATGCGAATTGGCGCATCGAGGTGCAGGATACCGGTCCGGGCATCCCGAAGGCCGCGCAGGCCACCATCTTCGACAGCTTCACTCAGGCCGGGAACGTCAATCCGAAAGGGCATCCGGGCACCGGCCTCGGGCTCACGATCTGCAAGAAGATCGTCGAGCAGCATTACGGCAGCATCGGTTTCGAAACCGACCCGATGCGCGGTACGATATTCTACATCGATCTCGCCAAGGCCGAGGCGAAGGGCGAGGAACGGCATATCGCCTGAGCGCGGGCGGAACGAGGGTAACCATGGTTCAGAGCGCCGCACCTTCTGTCATCCTTCACGTGGATGACGACCGGGATACTCTCGAGATCACGCGCCTCGCGCTTCAGGTCGTGGACTCGTTCACGCTTCACCAGTTCGACAATGCCGAGGCCGCCCTGTCCCAGGCGGTTGACCTGCGCCCTGATCTGCTGCTGCTCGATGTCATGATGCCGGGAATGTCAGGCCCCGAGCTCTGGCGCGCCCTGCGTGTCATGCAGGGGGCGGGCGAGATCCCGACGATCTTCATGACCGCGCGGGCCGACGACGAGGCCCTGGCCGATCTGGTTCGGCGGGGCGCGCTTCATGTCATCACCAAACCCTTCGATCCCATGACTCTCGGGGCGCAAATTCGCGAAGCGTGGAATGGTCGTGCACGATAATCGCGGGCGACCGGCGCGTATCTGCTCTTAAGGGGTCAAGGTTCAGTCCAAATTATGACATGATCCAACAATAGCCTGGGGTAAAGGTCGATACAGGTCCGACCGAAACGAGGATTGAGGCGAATGAAGATCCTGGCAGTTGATGACGATCGTGATTTCCTCGCGTATCTGGAAATGACACTGGGCGAACTGGGCTACAAGAACGTCACGTTGGCGAATTCGGCCAGCGAGGGCATTCGGAAGATGGACTTTGCCGTCGTCGATTTCGATTGCTTCATCCTCGACATCCAGATGCCGGGAATGGACGGGATCGAACTGTGTTCGCGCATCCGCAGCATGCCGAAGTATCGGGATACGCCGATCGTGATGGCGACCACGATGGCGGATCGAGACCACATCGACCGTGCGTTCACGGCGGGCGCCACCGACTATCTCACGAAACCGTTGGACAAGGTCGAGACGCGCGCGCGCCTCGGCATGGTTCAACACTTGGTGCGGGAGCGGCTGCGCGCCAATTTCGCCGTCGCCAATGCCGGCCGCGACATCCGAAGCGCACCGTCTCACGGCTTCATGGACAGCATCCCCCTGAAGAAGGTGGAAGGTGCCATCGACATGTTCGCGATGAGCAACTACCTGACGACGATGGGGGTGTTCCGCGCGGTGTCGATGTGCGCCGTCGGGGTGCAGGTCACGAATGCACGCCACATCTACGACATGGATGGGGGCGGCGTGTTCAGCGAGGTGATGGTCGACGTGGCCAATTGCCTGTCGGACAGTCTCAGCGGCACGCGCCGCATGTTGTCCTACGCGGGCGGCGGGACCTTCGTCGTTCTCGCGCCGCGCTCGGTGATGCCGAACGCCGATGATTTCGGCGCGCGCATCAATCGCTACGTCGCCGAATTCGACGCCGTCTATTCGGACCTCGGGATCACTCTGCCGCAGGTTACAGCGGGTCCGGTCATCCATTTCCGGGTCAGCCAGTTGAGGGCACCGAGACGCCTTGTCGAGGAGGCCGTCACGCGGGCGCGGGAGGCGACCGGCCAGGTGGCCTTCAGGGCGTGAGCGCGACCGGGCTGCGAAGGGGAGTATCGGGATGATGACCGAGGCACGCCAAGGCCAGGCAGGGGATGATCCCCTTGCCCCCATTCGCCGCAGTTTCCTGTCGCACCTCGCCGATCGGTGCCTCGCCATCGACGCCATCCTCGAACGCGATGACGGGCGCGGGATCAGCGGGGAGGAGCGCGACCTCATCATCCACCATGCCCACAAGACGGCGGGAATCGCGGCCAGCCTCGGCTTCGGGGATCTCGGTCGCCTGGCGGGTGCTGTCGAGAGCGCCTGGCTGCACCTGCCGTCCGGCGGTGTGGATGCGACGCCCGAAACCGTGCTGGATGTGACGCGGCGCTTCCTGGACGAGATCGAGCGCGTGCTTGACGAGGACCTCGTGGTCTGACGCCGACCTTGCGCCGTCAGGACAGCAGGGTCACGGCGATCGTGACACCCAGCAGCGTGAGCTGGTGGACGAACTGATCGAGGCCGGTGATCACCCAGTAATACCAGTCTTTCGGCGTCACCGTCGACCGCTTGAGAATGGCATCCTTGGCCCAGTCCATGTGATAGTGGAGAATGAACTCGCCCAGTGAGACGAGGAGCGCGACGGCGAGCGTGACAGGGGCCACGATCAGCACGACCGCTGTCATCACCGCGTGAAGCCCGGCATGGGCGAGGCCCGCCGGATGGCCGTAGATGCCTTTGTGCTGCACCATCCAGCCGCTCTGGAACACGTAGTCGGCCAGGTAGTGTTTGACCTGCAATGCCAGCAGGATCAGGAAAATCGTGGAAATGGTCATCTGGCCAGCATTCATTTTTGGGGGTCGATGAAACCCGCATGGCTTAGGACGTGGAGGCAGCCCGGTCGGCGCCGGTTGCCCGGACAGTCACTCGCCCTGCTAACGTCCTTCGCCTCGTTCCTGTACGCAATCCGAATTGGTGCGACATAAGCGACGGCCCGTCGCGCGGAGTGCTGGCACGGTATCCGATGACGACACGATCAACGCAACGGTCAATTCGCCGCCGTCCGATCTGTTCGGAAAACAGGAGGCAGAGGGCGGATTACCCCGGAGAACGATCGTTCCTCGATCCGTGATCCGGGGTATTCCGCCCTCGATGCAGGCCTCGCTACATCATGGCATGAACGCGCTGGCGCCAGCTCCGCCGCCACTGGTCGTGTTCGACGAGGTGTTGCCGGTTTCCGGGCTGGTGACCGTTGCGGATGCACCGCTGGGGCCGACCGAGACACTGGGCGGGTCGACTTCGTCGCGCGGTTCGTCCGGCGTCGGCTCCGGCGCTGGACGCGTGTCCGCCTCGGCGACGCGGTAGCGGTCGCAGCTGTTGTCGTTGACCCGGAACTCGGGACGCAGCGGCGCCTGACGGCCGACCAGTGGGAAGGCGCCGGGGATCAGCTCGGCCGCGTCCTCGCCCGTGACGCCGCGGATGGTGTTCTGCCGCGTCGTCCGCGCCACCGCGCATTCGCCGCGCACGATGAAGCAGCGTTCGTTCCGCGCGCACATCTCGACCTCGCCCGAGAAGAGCGCCAGTGCCGTGGCACGCTGTGCGACCGCGATATCGAATTCCGTGCCCCGGTCGAAGGCCGGCAGCGGTTTCCGCCGATGGTCACTTGCGCCGTGCCATCCACCTCGACTGCAGTCGCGATCGGCACCGCTGCCGCAATGCCGGGCAACAGCAGTCCAACCATGCAAATCGAAAAAACGAATAGGAATATCTGTCTCATCTGCGCCTCTCTCCAGTCCGGGCGAGTCCTGGTCAGTCACACACCGCTGTCCCCACCAAAAAGCCTGCCCCCAACGGCGCGGGGCGGCCTTGAGGCATCGGTGGCCGATCCCCTCGGAGCCGAACACAGTTGCGCTGTCTGAATGGGTTTTCCCTACCGTCAGGCCGGGATAGCGGCGACCTCGGACTGGTAATCCTCGCGCCGATGCGGGATGCGGGCGTAGAAGTGCTCGAGCCGCGGCTCGAGCTCCGCACCCAGTTCGGCGCAGTGCCGCAACAGGTCCGTGACATCCGCATCGGGGTCGCCGAGTGCCTGCAGGAGCGCGCCGTGGGCCTCGAGCAGGCGGGCGAAGGTCTCGGACCGTGCCATGTCCTCGCCGCCGACGAGAACATGGACCGGAGTGCGCTCGGCGACGCCTTTGAGGGCCAGCGCGCCCGCGTCGAGCCATGCCAGCGCCTGCGCGGCGTTCCGGACGTCCTCGGAGGCGATGAGGTCGTAGCTCACGTGCTTGGCGCTGCTTTCGATGCGGGCCGCGACGTTCACCGCGTCGCCGATGGCCGAGTAGCTGAAACGCTGCTCCGAGCCGAAGTTGCCGACCGAGGCGGGGCCGGCGTGAAGGCCCACGCCGATGTTGATCGGCCGCCCGTCGGTCCGGGCGTTGAACGCGTCCAGCGCATGCCGCATGCCGAGCGCCGCCACGGCCGCGCGCGCCTCGTGGTTCTCGACCGGCAGGGGCGCGTTCCAGAAGGCCATCACGCTGTCGCCGATGAACTTGTCGATGGTGCCCTCTTCCCTCAGGATCTCGGCAGACAGGTCGGTGAAGAGGCCGTTGAGCAGCGGAACGAGCGCCTCGACCGGCGTCACGTGGCTCAGGACGGTGAAATCGCGGATGTCGGAAAACAGGATGGTGATCTCGCGCACCTCGCCGCCGAGCGCGATGTTGTAGTCGCTCTGTTCCATCTCGGACAGGACCGAGGGCGCCAGGTACTGCGCGAAGGAGGACCGCAACCGCCGCTTGTCGCGGTCGGTGAAGACGAAGCGCCAGGCCACGAGGATGGCGAAATTCACCGCGCCGCCGATCACCGGGAAACTCGCGTCGATCAGAAGGCCCGCGTCGGTGAAGGCGAACCAGCTGCTCGCGATGACACCGAGCGCGGCCACCCCGCCGCCTGCAAGCGCCAGGATCGGCCTGGTCCGGGCCAGCATGATGGTGGTCAAGAGCCCGAGAACCACCAGCGCCAGGATCTCCAGCCCCGCGATCAGGTCGTTTCGCACGAGATAGTCGTCGGTCAGGATCTGCTCGACGATCTGGGCGTGGATCGACACCCCGGGCACGACCTCGCCCAAGGCGCTGGTCCGCAGGTCGAAGAGGCCGGCGGCCGAGGTGCCGATCAGCACGATCTGCCCTTCGATCATGGGGCGAAGCTGTGCCGGGTCATCGCCCAGCACGTCCGCCGCCGAGACGTAGAGGCGCGGATCGTCGGGCCTGTAGCGCACCCAGATCTCGCCTTCCGTCGTCAGCGGGATCGCGTAGCCGCCCATTTGCAGGCTCGAGGAGGCCCCCTCGACGTTTTCGAGACCGCGCAGGATCAGCGTGCTTTCCCCCAGTGCGACGCGCAGCGCCTCGACCCCGAGCGAGGCGACGACGCCATCCCCGGCGGACCAGACCAGCGGCACGCGCCGGACGCGGCCCGGATCGGTGAGGGGCGAGACGTTGATGCCGCCGATGCCGGCAGCGGCCTCGGCCAGCTCGGGCAGGATCGGCGTGGTGCGCGTGATGGGGAAAAGGCCCGCGGCCGGGTTGGCGCCGATCTGAACGAAGCCCGCGCGGACGAAATCCGCGCCCGACCCGCCGCCGTCGGTTGCCACGGCAAGGCCCAGCACGACCGGTGCGCGGGCGATTGCCTCGGCAAAGACGCTGTCGGTGTCGAGCTGCACGAAGTCCTCGGGGTTCACGGCATCGCCCAGTGCCGCGGCGATCCTCGGCCTGCGGATAAGCTCGGCCGGAGAATAGCGGTCCGGTTCGGCGAACAGGACGTCGTAGGCGATGACCGCGGCGCCGAGCGCGGTCAGACGCTCCGTCATCTCGGCCAGCGTGTCGCGCGGCCAGGGCCATTGGCCGACCTCGGCCAGCGCGCGCTCGTCGATGTCGACCACGCGCACGGGCAGGTCGGCATACTCCCGCGGCGACAGGATCTGCAGGAAGTCGAAGTAGCCGGACCTCAGGGAATTGACCGGAAGCGGGTCGAGGCTGCGCACCCCCACGAGAAGGGTGAGCAGAATCAAGCCAAGAGCCAGAATAGATCGCTGCACGGAGCCTTCCATCGGCCGTATCGTGACGGCCGTCTTCCCGTCACTCCGGTATGGAGTGCGTCTGAGGTGAGTGGGTTGGGCAAGATCGCGCCCGAGACCGACGCGTCATGTGAGAACGGCACCTCCGGCCCGGGATGCAAAAGGGATCGGCGCGACGAGGCGCACCGTTGTCCAAGCCTATCGGTTCGGACCTTCGCCGGTCAACCGGCACACGCATCCGGCGGAGGGGGAGGGTGGCGCGTTGGCATGGATATCTGTGCGGAGCGGGGTGGAAGCCAGGCGGGCGAGTTGGAGGAAACCTGTCCTAGGTCGGGCCCATGAGGTCACCTGCGGTTTCGAGCTCACGCCCGACGGCGAGGCCCGTCGTACCTTGCGGTCGGCAGGGTCTGCGAGCCAAAGGCCTATCTTTCGATGAAGAGCCCGCTTCGTGCATAGGCTTCGTCTTCGAGCGTGTAGCTCGCCGAGACACCGGCCTTTTCCGGATCGAGCAGGTAGGTGCGCGAGAGATACTGCGACGTCTCGATCGCCTGCTCCAAGGCCGCAATGTCTGGCGCTGCGCGGGCTACGATGGCGGCAGCCCTTGCGTCGTCGCCCTCCTCGAAGGCCTCTTGCAAGGCGTGCCGATGAGCCGCCAGGTGCACGGATGGCTTCAGGGCACGATGGATGCACTCAAGTCGGTCGAGCGGCAGGGCCTCGAGCCCGAGGGCCCGCGCCCGCAGGAGTTCGGCGTCGAAACTGGGCCAGAACCGCGTGGTATAGAGCGGTTCGACCTCGCGATGGTACCATTGCTCGGAGCGCGCTATCGACGACGAGACGGCGTTGTGCAGCTTCCACAGGAACAGGCGCAGCGACCCGGGTTTCCCGGCGTCGATCGTTGCGAGCCGATCTTCGAGCGTGATGTCGAAGGGCGCCCGGTCGGCCCGTTGGCCCAGCATCATGAACTCGATCGGGTAGAGATCCAGCTCGCCGTTTCTCGCGACGAAACGGTTGAGGTGATAGCGACAATAGGGGCAGGGATACATGGCCGCAAACGCGCGGAAGAAGCGTTTGAACGCCTCGACGGCGGCAGCGCGTGCGAGGTCATCTTCCAGCGCTTCGACCAGTTCGGCAGCGGTATGCAAATAGCACCAGACCCCAGGGCCGAGGTAATAGGGAAAGCTCACGCGCATCTCGGCCTCGGCCACGTCCGAGCGGCCGAGATGGACGTCGATAAAGGCCACGTATTGGCTGAGCGCGCCCGTCTCGCGCCCGAACTCTTCACGCTCGCGCCGCTTCTCGAGGCCGTTCAGGTAGGGTTCGGTCAGGCGCCAGGCCTGGGCGAGCGCCTGCTGGACCTCGGGCGTACAGGCGGCGAAGCCGTCTCGAAGATCGGGCGCGTAGCGGTCGAATGTGCCGCGCGCCGACTGTTCGCCATGCCAGTGCGCGAGCGCCTGCGCGTCGGGGCTGCGGCAGGCCGCAAGATCGGCGTCCGTCCGTATCGAGGCGCAGCGCAGCAATTGTGGCATGAAGCTTTCGTACCAGAAGCGCACGGGCATGATGGCGCCGTCCGGCCGGGCGTCGTCGGCCGAAACGAGAACGGGCACCCAGGCGTCGAGCCACGCGACATGCTGCGAAGACCTGGACCCGTGATGGTGCCCGTGCTCCTGGGCGAGTTCCATGTGCCGCAACCGGTTCAGCTCATGCTGAGTAAGCAAGGCCCGGTCAAATCCCGCGGGCGGGATGCCGTGCATCCTGAACACCAACACCAATTCCAGCGCGTCCGAGAGCAGGCGCCGGTGCTCGACCGCTTCTGCACGCGCCTCGGCGACCGCAGCCTCGGCCATGGCCATTTCGGGAGAGATATGCTGGTCGGACCAGCCTGCGATGCGTGCTTCAAGGCGTTCGGTCTCGTCCGCGACCAGCTGCGCGAGCGCCCGGAATTCCGCGCTTGCTCCTTCGCCTTCGACGAGGCCCAACCAAAGGTGAAACTCCACCGCGGATGCCACGAACTCGGCAAAATCGGGAACCGTGTATGGCAAGTCACGTGCCCGCAGATGCGTGTCGGAATGGGCCGAGTAGTTCTCGCGAAAACTTCGGTAGGCCGCGCCCTGAACGAGCCGGAAAAAGCCGATCTGCATCTCCAGCGCCGAGACCGTGGCGAAGGCGCCCGTCGAAGCGGCATGTCCCTTGGTCTCATGCGTCGTCTTGTCGGGGGATGCGCCGCGCGACGCCCTGTCCCCACCGATTCTCGCATGGTGCACATGGGTCGCGCGATACCCCTCGCCGGCGTCGTGGTCGGCCAGGTGGAAGCGGATATCCTCCAGCGAGATGCGTTCGTCCCCATCTCGGTCGAGTTCGGCGGCGATCGCATCGGCGGAGGTCTGGCTGCATCCGAGCCGCGCGAGCGCCCGCGCCATCGCCGTGACGGAGATGCTGTCACCTCCGTCACAAAGATGACCGAAGGCGTGCCGGTGCCTGAGGTCGTCCGTTCCGATCACCGGGATCGCGTGGTTTCGGAACGCCTCGACCGACATCTCGGCAGGTCCCGAGGCATCGCGGAAAGCGAATGCCATTTCGGAGGCTGATATCGTCGTTCCCGTCTCCCTGAGAAGATCGGCCAGGGACGAAAGCCCCCTCGCTCCGGATACATCGCCGATCCGATCCTTCCAGCGCTGTCGCAATGCTTCGACTTCGGCATAGCTACTCAAGCGTGACATCGGTGGTGCCCTCCAATTGACCGGATTGTGCCGAGCAGGAACGGGTTACCCGTGAGAAACCGTTTGCGTCTCAGACCTAGGACCCTCGATCTCGAGAGGGTCCGGTCATCGCGATACTTTGCCGCCAGCTGTTTCACCGTAGCACGGACTTGGCGAGAATTCCCTCCCCTGAAACCGCATGGCACTTCGCACAGGTTCAGGAGATCGCCTGTTCGCGTGGCGACCGCCGAATGCGGGTCAGATCTTCCGATCATACCGGGCAGGCGTATTTTCCGCAGATGTTGAAGCACGCGGGGAGCGGGTCGACACTCCGCGCTCCGACTCTGCAGGCGCAGCAGGGTGTTATGCCAGGAGGAACGGATGGGCCTCGGGCCCACATGATCTTGGGCGTCTGACCTAACTCATTGACTTTTTTTGATATTGGCTCCGGCGGTAGGGATCGAACCTACGACCAATTGATTAACAGTCAACTGCTCTACCGCTGAGCTACGCCGGAACTGGCGCTGCGTATAGCAAGAGGGATTCCACCCGTCCAGAGGGGGGAGGGCAAAAAACTGCCCCCCTGTCTCAAGGTCGGGAAAAGACCGTCCCGGCCGTCAGGTCGCCCTGCGGCGCGACCTCGTTTCTTTCATGCAGATCAACGAGATGCGCCAGGACATTGCGGGCGGCTGCGGGCAGAAGGGCAGGGGCAAGATCGCTGTAGATGCGCCGCGCAAGCGCGTCGGCGGTGGCCGGGCCCGCCGTCTCGAGCGCCGCGAGGATCTGCGCCTCGCGGCCTTCGCGGTGGGCGATCAGCTCGGCCAGCCGCGCGGCTGGGTCGGTCACCGGGTCGCCGTGGCCGGGATGGTAGACGCGGTCGTCCCGTCCGGCGAGGCGCCGGCAGGACGACATGAAGGCCCCCATGTCGCCGTCGGGCGGCGAGACCAGCGAGGTCGACCAGCCCATCACCAGGTCGCCCGTGAAGAGCGCGCCCCGCCACGCGAAGCTCAGGTGGTTGGCCATGTGTCCGGGCGTCTCGATCACCTCGATCCGGCCCCAGCCGCCGGTGACTTCGCGGCCCTCGGCGATCTGCGCATCGGGGACGAAGGTCTCGTCCACCCCTTCGCCGCCGCCGATGCCGCCGGTCTCGGCCAGGTGCCGCATCACCGCGCTCCGGCCCCAGTCCGACGGGCCGGCGGCCAGGACGGGGGCGCCCGCAGCCTCGGCCAGCGGGCGGGCGAGGGGGGAGTGGTCGCGGTGCGAATGCGTGACGAGGATCGCGCCGATGCGCTCTCCCGGGGCCAGCGCGGCGAGGATGGCGGCAAGATGCGCCGGATCGTCCGGGCCGGGGTCGATCACGGCCACCTCGCCCGTGCCGAGAAGGTAGGTGTTGGTGCCGCGAAATGTCATCGGCGAGGGGTTCGGCGCGGTCAGGCGCCGCACCCCGTCCTCCAGCCACACCGCGCCGCTTTCGCTTTCCATCCCTGTCCCTGCCCGGTTAACTGGCGCCATGGAATTCGGCTGGCTCAAACGCATGATGCCGCGGGGCCTTTACGGGCGGGCCGCGCTGATCCTGCTCGTGCCGATCGTCACACTTCAGATTGTCGTCTCGGGCCAGATCCTGCAACGCTATTTCCAGGAGGTCGCGGGCCAGATGTCGGACGCGCTCGCGCTCGACCTCGCGCTTGTCGCCTCCGAGATCGGGGCGGGTGGGGCCGCCGACACCCTGGCCGATGCCCTCGAGATCAGGATCGTCGAAACCACCGCCGATGAGGTGCAGGACCGGCGCCGGTTCTACGACCTGACCGGGATCGAGGCGATCCGGGTGCTGCGCGAGCAGCTTCCGGGGCTTCTGGCCGTCGACCTCGTAAGCGACTGGCGGAACCCCCTGATCGTGGTGGAGACGGCGGAGGGGCCGGTCGGGCTGTCGGTGGCGCGGCAGCGGATGT
>CBFIFZ010000010.1:238-30123 GCA_965661995.1 Roseicyclus sp. | reverse complement strand
ATCCGCCTGTTCGGGCACACGCCCTTCCCCCTCGGCGTGCTCACCGTGAACATCCTCGGCTCCTTCCTCATGGGCCTGTTCATCGTGGCCGCCGCCCAACGCGGCCTGACCCACCTGTCCCCCTTGGTCGCCACCGGCATCCTCGGCGGCTTCACCACCTTCTCGGCCTTCTCTCTCGAGGCGGTCACGCTCTACGAACGCGGCGCGCTGGGCCTTGCGGCCCTCTACATCCTCGCCAATGTCACCCTCTCCATCGCCGCGCTCTTCGCCGGCATGGCCATCGCGCGGAGCTTCGCATGACCGGCGTCCAGACTCTCACCGTCGCCGAAGGGGAGGGCGGCCAGCGCCTCGACCGCTGGTTCCGTCGCCAGTTCCCCCATATCCCGCAGGGCCGCATCGAGAAGATGTGCCGCAAGGGCGAGATCCGGGTGGAGGGGGGCCGCGTGAAGCCCGCCACCCGCCTGGAAGACGGCCAATCCGTCCGCATCCCGCCCCTGCCCGAGGCCGACGCGCCCGAGGCCCCGCAAAAACCCCGCATCTCCGAGGCCGACGCGCAGATGATGCGCGAGGCGGTGCTCTACCGAGACGACCACATCATCGCGCTGAACAAGCCCCCGGGCCTGCCCACGCAAGGGGGCACCGGGCAGACGCGCCATGTCGACGGGCTGGCCGAGGCGCTGATCTTCGACGCGGGCGAAAAGCCCCGCCTCGTCCACCGCCTCGACAAGGACACCTCCGGCGTCTTGCTCCTCGCCCGCTCCCGCAGATCGGCCGAGGCGCTGACCCGCGCCTTCCGCGCGCGCGATGCGCGCAAGATCTACTGGGCCGCCACCGCCGGTGTCCCGAGCCCCCGGATGGGCACGATCCGCTTCGGCCTCGTCAAGGCCCCCGGCCACGGCAAGGGCGGTGAGGGCGAGAAGATGCACACCATCCACCCCGACGCCGTGGCCAAGACCGAGGGCGCCAAGCCCGCCACCACCGATTACGCGACGCTCTCCGCGCTCGGCACGCGGGCGGCCTGGGTCGCGCTTGTCCCCGTCACCGGCCGCACCCACCAGCTGCGCGCGCATATGGCCGCCATCGGCAACCCCATCGTGGGCGACGGCAAATACGGCGGCAGTGGCCAAGAGAACCTCGGCGACGGCTGGGGCGCGCAACTGGGCGGCGAGATCAGCCGAAAGCTGCACCTGCACGCCCGCTCCATCAGCCTCACCCATCCCGTCACCGGCGCGCGGCTTACCATCACCGCGCCCCTGCCTGCCCATATGCAAAAGACCTGGGACGCCATGGAATGGCGCGCCTCCGACGTGCCCGCCGACCCTTTCGCGGAGGAGGAATGACCGAGCTGCGCCTCGTCATCTTCGATGTCGACGGCACCCTCGTCGACAGCCAGGCCCATATCGTCGCCGCGATGGACGCGGCCTTCACCGCCAACGGCCTGACCCCGCCCGACCGCGCACGAACCCTCTCAATCGTCGGCCTGTCGCTGCCCGTGGCCATGGCCCGCCTCGCCCCCGACCACCCGGATCGCATCGACCCCCTCGTAGAGGCCTACAAGCACGCCTTCGCCACCCTCCGCCACGCGAACGGCGCGGCCCTCTCGCCGCTCTTCCCCGGTGCCCGCGCCGCTCTCGACGCGCTGAAGGCCGAGGATCACACGATCCTCGCCATCGCCACCGGCAAATCCCGCCGCGGGCTCGCGCACATCCTCGACCTCCATGACCTCCACGGCCATTTCCTCTCGGTCCAGACCGCCGACGACCACCCGTCGAAACCCCACCCCTCGATGATCGAGGCCTGCCTCTCCGAGACCGGCGTCGCCCCCGCCCGCGCCGTCATCCTGGGCGACACGACCTACGACATCGACATGGCGCGCGCGGCGGGCATCGCCTCTCTCGGCGTCTCATGGGGCTACCACGCCCCCGACACCCTCACCGCATCGGGCGCCGCCGACATCCTGCACAGCTTTGACGCATTGCCCGCCGCGCTTCAGCGGATATGTCCCCACCCATGAGCGCAGGCTGGAAAGCGAAACGGTTCTGGAAAGAGGTCTCGGTCGCCGAGGCCGAGGGCGGCTTTGCCGTCCACCTCGACACGCGCCGCGTGATGACCCCCGGCAAGCTGCCCCTCACCCTGCCCACCCTTCCCATGGCCGAGGCCGTCGCACAGGAATGGGCCGCGCAACAGGACGAGATCCAGCCGCTGACCATGCCGGTCACCCGCGCCGCCAATTCCGCGATCGAGCGCGTCACCCCCCAGCGCGCCGAGGTCGCCGCGATGCTCGCCGCCTACGCGGAAACCGACCTGACCTGTCACCGCGCAGACGCGCCCGAGACGCTGGCTCAACGCCAGGCCACGGCCTGGGACCCGCTGCTCGATTGGACCGCCGAGCGCTTCGGCGCGCGCCTCTTCGCGACCGTGGGCATCCTGCCCGTTGCCCAGCCGCCCGCCAGCCTCGCCGCGCTCAAGGCCCATGTCGACGGCTTCGACGCCTTCCACCTCACCGCCTTCCACGACCTTGTCACCATCTCGGGCTCGCTGGTCATCGGTCTGGCGGTCGCCCATGAGCATCTCGAGCCGGACGCAGCCTGGTTCCTGTCGCGAATCGATGAGGACTGGCAGATCGAGCAATGGGGCCGCGATGACGAGGCCGAGGCCGCCGCCGCGGTGAAGCGCGCCGATTTCTTGCAGGCGAAATCGTTCTTGGTCCTCGCATCAGCGAAGTGACCTAACCCTGTGCGGCGCTTGGCGAACCGTGCAAAAAAAACAGGCATGCTCTGCGATACTTGCCAAAATCCTTGCATATCCTAAGGGAAAACAAGGCTTGCTGCCCTTGACCTTGTGCGATGCCTTTGCACATTTTGTAGTCGGTGACGGGGCGCTGCAGTCTCGCACAGACACTTGATAAGCCCAAGGCAAAACCAACCAGCCCCAAGGGCGGTCCATCAGGAAGAGGTAAACATGAAGAAATCAGTATTTCTCGGCACGCTTGCCGTCGCGGGCCTCGCGGCCAGCATCGCATCGGCGCAGTCGACGCTGGAGCAGGTGCAGGACGCGGGCGTCCTGCGCTGCGGCTCGAACGAAGGTCTGGCCGGTTTCGCCGCGCCCGACGCGAACGGCAACTGGGCGGGCTTCGACGTCTCGCTCTGCCGCGCCATCGCGACCGCCGTTCTGGGTGACCCCCAGGCGGTCGAATTCGTGCCGCTGACCAGCCAGACCCGCTTCACCGCGCTTGCGGCAGGCGAGGTGGACGTTCTCGTCCGCAACTCGACCTGGACGTTCTCGCGCGACACCGACCTCGGTCTCGATTTCCAGGGCGTCAACTACTACGACGGCCAGGGCTTCATGGTGAACACCGATCTCGGCGTCACCTCCGCGACCGAGCTCGACGGCGCAACCGTCTGCATCCAGACCGGCACCACGACCGAGCTTAACCTCGCGGACTTCTTCCGCGTGAACAACATGAGCTACGAGCCGGTTCCGGTCGCCACCAACGCCGAAGGCCAGCAGCAGTACCTCGCCGGTGCCTGCGACGTCTACACCACCGACGTGTCGGGCCTCGCCGCGACCCGCGCCACCTTCGAGAACCAGGCAGATCACGTGATCCTGCCCGAGATCGTCTCGAAAGAGCCGCTCGGCCCGGTCGTGCGTCACGGCGACAACCTCTGGGGTGACATCGTCTACTGGACGCTGCACGGCCTGATCGCCGCTGAAGAGTACGGCATCACCTCGGCCAACGTGCGTGAACTGGCCTCCGCTGCGACCGACAACCCGGAAGTCAACCGGATGCTCGGCACCGAGGGTGAACTGGGCGCGATGATCAGCCTGCCGAACGACTGGCTCGTGAACGTGATCGCTGCCGTGGGCAACTACGGCGAGATCTTCGAACAGAACATCGGTGAGAACACGCCGGTCGGCCTCGCGCGCGGTCTGAACGCGCAGTGGACCGATGGTGGCCTGCTCTACGCACCGCCGTTCCGTTGATCGGCTGAAACTACGGGGGCCCGGGCCATGTGCCCGGACCCCCGGCAGTGTACCGTGTATCCTCCGACACGTCGAATTAGCCTTCCGCCCGGTCCGAACGGGACGGTGTCATCCCCTTTTTTTTGTCAGGAATGCGCATGGCTGACATTACGGAACCCCCGCGCGAGAGCTTTCGACTGAGCCAACTGCTCTACGATGCGCGGTACCGCTCGCTGACCATCCAGGTCGTCGCCGCGATGCTGATCATGCTCCTGCTCGTCGAACTGGTCGACAACACCGTCACCAACCTTGCCGCGCTGGGCAAGGATATCGGCTTCGGCTTCCTCTGGACGACCGCCGGGTATGACATCAACCAGCAGATCATCCCCTTCTCGTCGCAGGATACACACGCCCGCGCCGCGCTCGTCGGCATCCTGAACACGCTTCTCGTCGCCTTCCTCGGCTGTATCCTCGCCACCGTGATCGGTGTGCTGGCCGGTGTGCTGCGCCTGTCGAACAACTGGCTCGTGGCGCGCATCATGACGGTTTACGTCGAGGCGATGCGCAACACGCCGCTGCTGATCTGGATCCTGATCGTCTTCGCCGTGATGACCGAGGCGACCCCCCAGCCGCGCGAATTCCGCGAAGGCGGCAGCGCCTCGATGCTGCTTTGGGAGAGCATCGCGATCTCCAATCGCGGCGTCTACATCCCGCGGCCCGTCTGGGGCGAAGGCTCCGGCCTCGTGGTCGCGGTCTTCCTCGCCGCGATCGTCGGTATCTTCGCCTTCCGCCGTTATGCGAAGCAGCGCCAGGAAAAGACCGGTGAGCAGCTTCCGGTTCTCTGGGTGTCGATCGGCCTGTTCTTCGTGCCCGCGATCCTTGCCTATTTCGTCATGGGTCGCCCCGTCACGCTGGAATACCCCGAACTGGGCGGCTTCAACTTCTCGGGCGGCATCCAGGTCCGCAACTCCTTCATCGCGCTCTGGCTTGCGCTCGCGCTCTACACCTCGGCCTTCATCGCCGAGATCGTGCGCTCCGGCATCCTCGCCGTGTCCAAGGGCCAGACCGAGGCGGCCTTCGCGCTGGGCATCCAGCCCAACCGCACGATGCAGCTGATCATCCTGCCCCAGGCCCTGCGCGTCATCATCCCGCCGCTCATCTCGCAGTACCTAAACCTGACCAAGAACTCCTCGCTCGCGATCGCCGTGGGCTACATGGACGTGCGCTCGACGCTCGGCGGCATCACCATCAACCAGACCGGCCGCGAGCTGGAGGGGATGCTGCTCCTGGGGATATTCTACCTGATCACCAGCCTCCTCATCTCGGCGATGATGAACGTCTACAATTCAAGCGTGAAGCTGAAGGAGCGTTGAGATGAGCGAAGTCCACGCCCACAGCGTCGCCTATGTCCGCGACACCATCCTCCCCGAACAGGCCCCGCCCCCGGGCGAGACCGGCGCGATCCACTGGCTGCGCGCCAACCTGTTCTCGTCCATCCCCAACGCGATCCTCACCCTGATCGCGCTTTACGTCATCTGGTCGCTCCTCGCCGCGATCCTGCCCTGGACGCTCAACGGCATCTGGGACGCAGGAAGCCTGAGCGAGTGCCGCGAGATCCGCAACGAGCGCGGCCTCGACAGCGCGGCCTGCTGGGCCGTCATCAACGAACGCTGGCTGCAGCTGATCTACGGCTTCTACCCCACCGACGACCGCCTGCTCGCCTCGCTGTTCTACGCCGACGGCCTCGCCGCCGCGGGCGGCCTTGAGGCGGTCTTCGGCGCCGGCTCGAACTCCACCGACCGGATCGCCTTCGTGGGCGAGATGAAGGCCGAGATCGGCAACCTCGTCATCTTCTTCTTCGGCTACTGGCGCCCGCTGCTCGCGCTGCTCCTGCTCGTCGTCGCCGTCGCGCCGATCCTCTATTCCAGCCTGCCGCGCAAGCTTTTGTTGTTCTCGCTTGCCTTCCCCTTCATCGCCGTCTTCCTGCTCTGGGGCGGCACCATCTGGGGCCCGGTCCTCGTGGCCGTGGGCCTCGTGGCCTCGCTCCTGGTCATGCGCGTCGTGGCACCCGCCACCGGCACGCTCCTGGGGATGCTGGCGGGGGTCGTCGCCTTCCTCGCCATCTTCCTGAACCCGCTGCCCTTCCTCGACCTCGGCCTGTTCCCCATCCTGCCGCACGTCAAGGCGGTGCTCGACACGGCCATCCCCATCGGCCTTCCGGCGATCGACTCGGCCGATTTCGGCGGCTTCATGCTGGCCATCATCATCGGCACCTCGGGCATCGTGCTGTCGCTGCCGCTCGGCATCCTGCTGGCGCTGGGCCGGCAATCCTCCATGCCGCTCATCAAGTGGATCTGCGTCTCCTTCATCGAGGTGATCCGCGGCGTGCCGCTGATCGTGTGGCTCTTCACCGCCTCGCTGCTCCTGAACTACTTCCTGCCGCCCGGCACCGATTTCGACCTGCTCCTTCGGGTGATCATCATGGTGACGCTGTTTGCCTCGGCCTATATCGCCGAGGTGGTGCGCGGCGGCCTC
This sequence comes from Roseicyclus sp., assembly GCA_965661995.1. GTDB lineage: Bacteria > Pseudomonadota > Alphaproteobacteria > Rhodobacterales > Rhodobacteraceae > Roseicyclus. Next base: position 23,625 of record CBFIFZ010000010.1, on the reverse strand, counting down.
GCGGCGCTCCCCAAGGGCCAGTACGAAGGCGCCGACAGCCTCGGCCTCGACTACTGGCAATCGATGCGCCTGATCATCCTGCCGCAAGCGCTCAAGATCTCGATCCCCGGCATCGTCAACACCTTCATCGGTCTCTTCAAGGACACGACACTCGTGGTGTTCATCGGCCTGCGCGACCCGCTCGGCCTGACCAACGCGATCCGCGCCACCGGTGAATGGAACGGCATCTACTGGGAACTCTACATCTTCGTCGGGCTCATGTTCTTCGTCTTCTGCTTCTTCATGTCCCGCTATTCCATGTATCTCGAGCGCAAGCTCGCCACCGACCGCCGCTAAGGAGACCCGCCATGGCCGAAGCGCAAACCAACCTCGTCGAAGAGCGCGAGATCGACCGCTCCCAAATGAAGGTCTCCGACGAGATCGCGATCGAGATCTCGAACATGAACAAGTGGTACGGCACCTTCCACGTGCTGCGCGACATCAACCTGACGGTGAACACCGGCGAACGCATCGTGATCTGTGGCCCCTCGGGGTCGGGCAAGTCCACGCTGATCCGCTGCATCAACGCGCTGGAAGAGCACCAGAAGGGCCAGATCACCGTCGACGGAACGCTCCTGTCGAACGACCTCAAGAACATCGACAAGATCCGGTCCGAGGTCGGGATGGTGTTCCAGCACTTCAACCTCTTCCCGCATCTCACGATCCTCGAGAACTGCACCCTCGCGCCGATCTGGGTCCGCAAGGTCCCCAAGCGCGAGGCCGAGGAAACCGCGATGTATTTCCTCGAGAAGGTGAAGATCCCCGAGCAGGCGCTGAAATATCCCGGCCAGCTGTCGGGCGGTCAGCAGCAGCGCGTCGCCATCGCCCGCTCGCTGTGCATGCGGCCGCGGATCATGCTCTTCGACGAGCCGACCTCCGCCCTCGACCCCGAGATGATCAAGGAGGTGCTCGACACCATGATCGCGCTCGCCGAAGAGGGGATGACCATGCTCTGCGTGACCCACGAGATGGGCTTCGCACGCCAGGTGGCGAACCGCGTGATCTTCATGGACCAGGGCCAGATCGTCGAGCAGAACGAGCCGGAACCCTTCTTCACCAACCCGCAGAACGACCGGACCAAGCTGTTCCTCAGCCAGATCCTCGGTCACTGACATCAGCCAGGGGGCCAAGGGTCTTGCAAGACCCTTCCCACGGCCTTGCAAGGCCGTGTGCAAGACCCTTGCAAGGGTCTTGCCAGCGCCCGGCATCACAGGTCGCGCGGAACCACGAAATCCAGCACCCGGCCCGACCACCAGTCGACCGTCGCCCAATCCTCGCCCGGAAACTCCGCCACCAGCGTGGCGCAGGTCGGGTAGTCGAGGAAGCGCGGATGCGGCGCCGGGTCCTCTACGATGCGATGGGCAAACTCCCCGATGCCGGGGTTGTGCCCGATCACCATGACCACGGGCGCACCCGCGCCCTTGAGTTGCCGCAGGATCTCGCCCGCCTCGGCATGATAGAGCGCGGGCACCGAGGTCATCGGCACATCACCGCCCAGCCCGGGCGAGAGCCGCTCCCATGTCTCCTGCGTCCGCCGCGCCGAGGAAACCAGCGCCTGTCCCGGCAGATGGCCTTTCGCCCTCAGCCAGGCGCCGATCTTCGGCGCGTCGCCTTGTCCGCGCTCGTTCAGGGGGCGGTCATGGTCGCTCAGCAGCGGATCGTCCCAGCCCGATTTGGCGTGGCGGGTCAGGATCAGGGTCAGCGTCATGGGTGAAAGCTCCGCATGTGAAACGCCGACTGCGCGGGGCGGCGGCCATACCTCTCGCTGACCGGGCAGGACCGCCGCACGCGGCAGCCCCGATCCAGGCAGTCCCGCCCGTCCTCCGTGTCGAGAAAGGCGTGGCAGGCCTCAACGTCATAGCCTGTCGCGCCGAGCGCGCCAACCGGGCAGGCGGTCTCGCAGGGCCGCGCGCAGCCCGTGCAGGGTGCAGGCGGAGCCGGCGGCAGGTCGAAGTGGCCGCGCAGCGCCAGCGCGCCCCGGTAGGAGACCATCAGCCCCGCCCGGTCATGCACCAGCAGCGTGACCGGGCTGACATGGGCGCGCCCCGTCTTTTGCGCCCAGCCGATGAAGGGCCGCCAGGGCGGGCCGCCGAAGGGGAAGAGCGCCTTGGCCCCGAGGTCGCAGGCGAGCCGCCCGATCACCCGCCGCGACCAGCGGTCGAGCGGGTCGGGCTTGCCGTCCGCGAACTCTGGCTCGGCGGTGACATGGTCCCAGAAGCCCGGCTCGCGCGGGCCCAGCATCAGGAGCGTCCGGCACCCCTCGGGCGCGCCATCCCCGGGGCCGGGATGGAAGCCGCCCAGCACCTCCAGCCGGTGGGGCGCGAGGCTCGCGTCGATCTCGGCCAGGTCCGTCATCGGCGGGCGCGCGTCTGTACGGGGTGTGTACGCGGTGTGTACGGCCTGTGCATTGCCCTCAGGCCCGGATCATCGAGCCGGCACCATGCTCGGTGAAGAGCTCCAGCAGCACCGCGTTCGACACCCGCCCGTCCACGATCGTGCAGGCGCGCACGCCGTTCCTGACGGCCTCGACGGCGGTCTCGGTCTTGGGGATCATGCCGCCCGAGATGATGCCGTCCCGCGTCATCTCCTCGACCTCGGCGGCCTTCAACTCGGTCACCAACTCGCCCGCCGCGTTCTTCACGCCCGCGACATTCGTCAACAATAACAAGCGGTCAGCCTTGAGCGCGGCGGCGATCGCGCCGGCCGCCGTGTCGCCGTTGACGTTGAAGGTCTCGCCGTTGCGGCCCATGCCGAGGGGCGCGATGACGGGGATCATGTCATCGCCGAAGAGGTTCTTCAGAACCTCGGTGTTCACTTCCACGGGTTCCCCCACGAAGCCGAATTTCGGGTCCGCCGCCTCGCAGACCATCAGCTCCGCGTCCTTCCCCGACAACCCCACGGCCTTGCCGCCCTGCGCATTGATCGCCTGCACGATCCGCTTGTTCACAAGCCCCGACAGAACCATTTCCACGACCTCGACCGTGGCGGCATCCGTGACGCGTTTGCCGTCGATGAACTCGGATTTTATCCCAAGCTTATCAAGCAGATCGTTGATCATCGGCCCGCCGCCATGCACCACGACCGGGTTCACGCCGACCTGCCTGAGCAGCACGATGTCACGCGCAAAACTGGACATCGCCTCGTCGTCGCCCATGGCGTTTCCGCCGAATTTCACGACCACGATCGCGTCGTTGAAGCGTTGCAGGTAGGGCAGTGCCTCGCTCAGCGTGCGGGCGGTGGCGATATAGTCGCGGGTCATGTCACGTTTCTTCATCTCGGGGCCTCTGGCGCGCGTCGGCCCTGAATAGGCGAGCCATGCGCGGCTGTGAAGCGGGCGCTTGCATATTTGGAGAAAGATGAAGGGCGCAGGTCAGCCGATGGCCGCGATCGCCGCGCGCAGGGTGGCGATCCCGTCGCCTTTTTCCGAGGAGGTCATGATCAACTCGGGGTAGGCCGCCGGGTGCCGCGCGAGCGCCGTGCGCGTCCGCTCCAGCGCCACGGCGCGGTCCTTGTCCCTGACCTTGTCGGCCTTGGTCAGCACCACCTGGAACGGCACGGCCGAGGTGTCGAGCAGGCTCATGATTTCCTCGTCCACCTGCTTGGCGCCGTGGCGCGCGTCGATCAGGACGAAGGCCCGGCGCAGCGTCGCGCGACCCGACAGATAGGCCTTGAGCAGCGCCTGCCATTTCTTCACCACGGCGACCGGCGCCTCGGCGTAGCCGTAGCCGGGAAGGTCGACGAGATAGTGGCTTTCGCCTATGGTGAAATAGTTGATCTCCTGCGTGCGGCCCGGCGTGTTCGAGGCGCGCGCCAGGGCCTTGCGGCCCGTCAAGGCGTTGATCAGCGTGGATTTCCCGACATTCGAGCGTCCGGCGAAACAGACCTCGGGCCGGTCGGCGGGGGGCAAGCCCTCCATTGCGACCACACCCTTGAGGAACTCGGCCCCGCCCGCGAAAAGCTTGCGCGCGGCCTCAAGCGTGGCGGCATCGGGGTCTTCGGCGAGGGGGAAGGGCAGGGCGGTCATGCGCGGGTCACCTCGTCGCCGATGGCCAGGCGCCCGCCGCGGCGCACCATGGCGTAGACGCCGAACTCCGTATGGCCCCAGCCATCCTCGAGCGCGGCGAGGGTGGCCGCGTCACGGCGGCCGGTTTCCGGGTTCGCCTCGGTCGCACGGCAGCGGGTGATGGGCTCGATCACCTCGAGCTCGGCCGCGCCGATCTTCAGGCGCTTGCCGACAAGGTCGAACTCCTCCCAGGGCGCGAGCCCCTCGATCCAGAGGTTGCCGCGGAAGCGGCGCGGGTCGAGCGTTTGCCCCAGCCTCTGCCCGAGCGCGCGGAGCGAGGCGAGGTTCAGCACCGAAACGGAGGCGAAATTGGCATCAGACATCCCCATCTCGGGCGCGCGAACCAGCGCCGCGGGCGGGCGGCGGTCGGCGGGATAGATCGGGCGGAGCCAGTCGAACAGCGCCTTCGCCGCGCCTTCGGCCCCCGGGGTCACGGAAAGGTCCGGGCGGTCGGGGTGGGTGAGGTGAACCGCCTCGCCCTCGACACTTGCGCTGACCGCCATCAGCGAGGGCCCCTTGGCCCCGCGCAGGAAGTTGCTGCAGGGCCGCCAGCCCTCGCTCGCCTCGCCGCCCTCCTCCAGCACGGCCCAGGCGCGATCCCAGGGCAGGGGGCGGTCGACGTGCAGCCCGACATGGTCCAGAGCCTCGGCACCGATCCCCTTGATCGGGTGGCGCCAGATCTGGGCGAGCGTCCAGCTCATTTGCTCTCGGGCTTCTTCCGATTGAAGCTCGACTTGATGTTGCCGAACAGATCGGGCGTGTACCCGTGCCGCTTCATGATGATGTACTGCTGCGCGAAGGTGATGGTGTTGTTCGCGATCCAGTATACCAGCAGCCCGCTTGCGAAGCCGCCCAGCATGAACATGAAGACCCAGGGCAACCAGGCGAAGATCATCGCCTGCGTCGGGTCGGTCGGCTGCGGGTTGAGCTTTTGCTGCAGCCACATCGAGATGCCCAGAAGGATCGGCAGGATACCGATGAAGATCAGCGCCAGAAGGCTCGTGGGTTCAGGAGCCGCCCAGGGCAGGAGGCCGAAGAGATTGAAGATCGACGATGAATCAGGCATCGACAGGTCATCGAGCCAGCCGAAGAACGGCGCGTGGCGCAACTCCAGCGTGACGAAGATCACCTTGTAGAGCGAGAAGAAGATCGGGATCTGCAACAGGATCGGCAGGCAGCCCGAGGCCGGGTTCACCTTTTCCCGCTTGTAGAGCTCCATCATCTCCTGCTGCATCTTCTGGCGGTCGTCGCCGACGCGCTCCTTGATCTTCTCCATCTGCGGCTGCAGTTCGCGCATCCGCGCCATCGAAGCGTAGGACTTGTAGGCGAGCGGGAAGAGGGCGGCCTTGATGATCACGGTCAGAGCGATGATCGCGAGGCCCATGTTGCCGATCAGGACGTTGAGGTTGTGGAGCAGCCAGAAGATCGGCTTGGTCAGGAAGTAGAACCAGCCCCAGTCGATCGAATCGAGGAAGCGCTCGATGCCGTCGACGTTCTGGTAGTTGCGGATCGTTTCCCATTCCTTGGCGCCGGCGAAGAGCTGGGTCGTGACCTCGACCGTCTGGCCGGCGTCGACGGTCATGGCGGGCAGGCGCGCCTCGGTCTGGTAGATGTCGGCGGCGGCCACGTATTTGGTGACGCTGGTGAAGGGCTGGTCCGCCCCGGGGATGAGGGTGGTCATCCAGTACTTGTCGGTGAAGCCGATCCAGCCGTCGGCCTCGACCTCGACGATCTCGGCGGCGGAGGCTTCGCGCTGCACGAAATCGAGGTCCGGCACGTCGTCATAGGCGATCTCGTCGAGCTGGCCGTCGGCCTTGCGGACCACACCCTCGTGCAGGATGAAAAAGTTCTGCAGGTCATCGGGCAGACCGTGGCGCGCGACGATGCCATATGGGGCCAGCCGCGCGGCGCCCGCGCCGGTGTTCTCGACCGACTGGGTGACCGAGAACATGAAGTTCTCGTCGATCGCGATGGTGCGGCGGAAGATCAGGCCCGCGCCGTTGTCCCAGATGAGCGTGACGGGGGTTTCGGGCGTCAGCACCTCGCCGCTTTCGACCGACCATTCGGTGTTGGCGCCCGGCACCTGGTCAAAGCCAAGGTCGCCGCCGGGGGCCCAGCCGTAAAGCGCGTAATAGGGCTCGTCGCCGCCGACGGGCGAGAGCAGGCGCACGATCGGGCTGTCGTCTTCCAGCGTCTCGAAATAGCCGCGCAGCGACAGGTCGTCGATGCGCCCACCGATAAGCGAGATCGACCCTTCCAGTTCGGGCGTGTCGATGGGCAGGCGCGCGGCTTCGCTGAGGGCGACGGCGGTGGCCTCTTCCGGGTCGAGCGTAACGTCCGGGTCGGCGTCGGCTGCAGGCGGCGGCAGCGCCATCTCGGCGGTGGCGGCCGGGTCGCCCGTGTCGACGATCGACACCGCGTTGGGGTCGGTCTGCGGCTCCGGCGGCGGGAACAGCAGGAACCAGACGAGGATGACCAGGAAGCTGAGCGCCGTGGCCAGGATCAGGTTTCTGTTCTGATCGTCCATGAGTGAAGGGTTCCCACCGTTGAAATTCCCGCTGGGTTCAACAGATCGGGGGCCGAAAGGTCAAGGGGCGTTTTCCGCGCGGGGCGGGTGGCCGCACTGCCGGTGGATGCAAGCGGTCAGTCCGAGGCGGCGGTGGGCGACAGCCCCGCGAAATCGAACAGCGCCGGGTCGAGCAGGTGCGAGGGCCGCGCGTTCATCAGGGCCGAGAACATCTTGCCTCGCCGTCCGGGTGCCTTCGCCTCCCACTCGTCGAGCATGCGCTTGATCACCTGCCGCTGCAGCCCGTCCTGGCTGCCGCAGAGGTCGCAGGGGATGATCGGGTAGGACATGGCGCGGGAAAACGCCTCGCAATCCTCTTCGGCGACATGGGCCAGCGGGCGCAGGAGCAGCAGGTCGCCCTCGTCGTTCAGAAGCTTCGGCGGCATGGTCGCGAGCTTGCCGCCGTGGAAGAGGTTGAGGAAGAAGGTCTCGAGGATGTCGTCGCGGTGGTGGCCGAGGACGACGGCCGAACACCCCTCCTCGCGCGCGATGCGGTAGAGGTTGCCGCGCCGGAGCCGCGAGCAGAGCGCGCAATAGGTCCGGCCCTGGGGGACCTTGTCGACGACGATGGAATAGGTGTCGGCGTATTCGATGCGGTGGGGTACGCCCATTCGCTGCAGGAACTCGGGCAGGACGGTCGCCGGGAAACCCGGTTGCCCCTGGTCGAGGTTGCAGGCGAGGATGTCGACGGGCAGAAGCCCGCGCCACTGCAGCTCGGTCAGCGCCGCCAGAAGCGTGTAGCTGTCCTTGCCGCCGGACAGGCACACGAGCCATTTCTGCCGCGGCGCCGCCGGGTCGCGGTCGACCATGCGGTAGCGGTCGATCGCCTCGCGCGTCTCGCGGATGATCCGCTTGCGCAGCTTGCGGAACTCGGTCGTCTTGGGCGCGCCGTGAAACAGCGCGTGGATGTCATCGCCGGCCTCGGGGGCGTCGGCCTCGTCGCGGTCGAGCATGGGCATCTCCTGTCACGCAGGCGCCGGTATGGGGCTGGCCGCGCCCCGCCGTCAAGCAGTGGGGCAGGAAACCCGGACTATGCGCCCGTGCCCCGGGCGGGCATCATGCCCCCATCGCCGCGCCAAACCGGGAGGATCGACCATGCCCCTTTTCGTCACCCGCCGCAGCTACAACGCGAGCGACCGGCGCTTCACGCACAACCGGGCGACCGTCACGCGCTATGTCTCGGTGCCCGAGGGCGTCTCGCCGGATGGCGACCACATCGTCGACTGCGCCACATGGCTGGCGCAGGTGCAGGCGGCGGCGCAGGGTGGCGACATCCTGATCTACGTGCACGGGTTCAACACCGAGCAATCCGAGATGCTGGAGCGTCGGCGCAAGATCGAGCTGGGCCTTGCCGCCGAGGGGTGGCAGGGGCTTGTCATCGCCTATGACTGGCCCAGCGACGGGACGATCTGGGCCTATGGCTCGGACCGGTCGGATGCGAAGCATACGGCCCCCTATCTCGTGACCGATGCCATCGGCCCCCTGAAGAACCTGCGCCCGCAGCCGCGGGTGCACCTGATCTGCCATTCGATGGGCGCCTACCTGACACTCCGCGGGTTCGCCGGCGTGGGCGACAGCGGCGCGCCCGGCACAACGCCTTGGGGGGTGGACGAGGTCACCTTCGTCTCGGCAGATGCCGACAAGCCCTGGATGGAGACGGGCGCCTGGGGCGCGCTGGTGATGGAGCGGCGCAGCGCGCGGCTGACCAACTACTATTCCACCTTCGACCGGGTCCTGAGCCTGGCCGAGGGGATCGTGCATGGCGAAGAACGCGCGGGCCGTGACGGGCTGCCGGTGGCGATCCCCGCGCCCTTCCACGACGTCTATTGCGGCGCGCAATACGAGGCCAAGGTGCCGCCCTCGGGCAAGACGCTGCGCGGCTCGCACACCTGGTATTTCGACGACACGGGGTTCTACCGCGACCTAGCCGCGACCCTGCAGGGCACCGACCCCGCCGGGATGCCGACGCGGCGGCCGGTGCAGAACTCCTCCGATCTTGCGCTTCTGACCTGAAAGGTTGCCCATGGATTACGTGTTTTCCGTCCGCTCCGTCTCGAAGGGCGCGTTCACCAACGAACCGGGGGCGACGCATTTCCTGGCCGTGCCGGAAGGGTCTGAAGCGCCACGGCCAGACCACGCGATCCGCAAGACGCAGTGGTATGACGCCGTGTTCAACGCCGCCCGACACGGGCCGCAGGATGACGCGCCGCGCGGCGATGTGCTGTTCTACGTCCACGGCTACAACACCCCGCAGGAGACAATGCTGCACCGCCAGCGGCTGATCCGGCAGGGGCTGGAGGCCAAGGGGTTCGAGGGGGTGGTCGTCGGCTTCGACTGGCCCGCTGCGAGCATGGCGCTGAACTATCTCGAGGACCGGCTCGACGCGAAGTTCACCGCCTTCCGGCTGGTGACCGAGGGGATCGCCAACTTCGCCCGGATGCAGCGGCCCGACTGTTTCGTGAACCTGCACATCCTTGCGCATTCCACCGGCGCTTTCGTGGTGCGCGAGGCCTTCGACGATGCCGACGACCGGCCGGGCGTCGCCGCCAACAGCTGGTCGGTCAGCCAGGTGATGCTGATCTCGGCCGATGTCAGCCGGGGGTCGCTGGCGGGCGACAGCTCGAAATCCTCGTCGCTCTACCGGCATTGCATCCGCCTGACCAACTACCACAACCCTTTCGACGACGTGCTGTCGCTGTCGAACGTGAAGCGGGTCGGCGTGTCGCCGCGGGCGGGGCGGATCGGGCTGCCGCAAGACGCGCCGGGCAAGGCGGTCGACGTGAACTGCGGTCCGCATTTCGACGCCAACCGCGCGGCCTATGCCGGGCTGAAATTCCCGGCGCATATCTGGTATTTCAACGACCCGGTGTTCCTCGAGGATGTGCTGCACACGATGCGCGGCGACGTGGACCGGCACGAGATCGTGACGCGGGCCTCGGTGGGCGGCGCGCTGACACTGCGCCGCGCGCCCTGACGCGGGCTCAGTCCGGGACGTTGTCGATCCCCGAGCCGCCCCACGGATGGCAGCGCGCGATGCGGCGGGCGGCGAGCCATGTGCCCTTGAGCGCGCCGTGTTTCTCGAGCGCTTCCATCGCGTAGGCCGAGCAGGTGGGCTGGTAGCGGCAGCCGTGGCCGACCCAGGGGGAGAAGACCAGCCGGTAGGCGCGCACGGGCAGCGAGACGAGATAGGCCATCGGGCTCATCGGTGGACCTTTCTCAGCGCGCGGGCGAGGTCGTCTTTCAGGGCGGCGAAGTCCCGCCCGGCGGTCTCGTCCGCGCGTCCGATCAGGACGTAATCCCACCCGGCTTGCCCTTCCAAGGGCACGACAGCGCGCGCGATCTCGCGCAGGCGGCGCTTGGCGCGGTTGCGGGCCACGGCGTTGCCGACCTTCTTGGAACAGGTGTAGCCGACGCGGATCGGCGTGGCGGCAAGTTCATCGTCTGCGCGCTCGCGCGCCTGAAGCAGGAAACCGGGCATCGGCACCCGGCGCGCGCGGGCGGCGCGCAGGAAATCCGCGCGGTGCTTCAGAACGGAAAAAGCCCCCGCCGGGGCCGTGCCCGACGGAGGCGCATCCGTGGTCATCACGAGGCCTTGGATCAGGCGCTCAGCGACTTCCGGCCGCGGGCGCGGCGGGCGTTCAGGATCTTGCGGCCGGCCTTGGTTGCCATGCGCGCGCGGAACCCGTGGCGACGCTTGCGCACGAGGTTCGAGGGCTGAAAGGTCCGCTTCGACATCTGTCTTCTCCGTCACTCTGTCGGGCCGGTCGCGTGTGTCACGCGTCACGTCGGACCGAGGGAATCTCCGATGAAGCCCGGCCAATACGGGTTGCCGGGCGGGCTGTCAACAAATCCCGAGGCTATCGCGCCGGTTTCTCCACCGCGGTGAGCGCATGGGCCAGCTCTTCCGCCTCCTCGTGGCTGTAGACCGCGATGCCCTCGGCCCGCAAGGCGGCGGCCACCACGCCTTCGCCGGGGCGCATCGTCCCGTCGAAGTGCCCCGCATGGACCCGGCGCACCCCGCACGACGGGCTCCCCTCGGTCAGGAGCGCGTGGCGGCAGCCGGTCTGCCGCGCGAGCCGCAGGGCCGCGGCGGCCCCGGCGAGGAAGGCCGCGGTGACGTCTTCGCCCGTCGCCGTGCGGATCGCGCCCTTGCCTGCAAGAAGGCCGGTCGCCATGGCGCCTGGAATGATCTCGGCGGGCGGGCGCGGCACGGGCAGGCCGCCCGCCATCTCGGGGCAGAGCGGCACCAGCCGCCCCTCGGCCTGCCAGCGCGCGACCAGATCGGTGCCCGGCTCTTTCGCCCGCCCGTCGTAGCGGACGGGGCGGCCGAGCAGGCAGGCGCTGACGAGGATTCGCTCCATTTTTCCGTGGCCTTCTGCAACACTTCGACGCCGAGTGTTACACAACCCGACCCCAAGGGTCACGAAACCGACCGATCCCGTCACGGCCCATCAAGCGCCCGTGAAGCGGGATGTCACCCGCCGCGTGGCTGGCGCATCTAGGGCGCACGTGTCAATGAAAGGGGCCAGCCATGACCGACGCCGTGACCGAGACAAGTTCTTCCCCGTTGGGCCGATACGCCCCCCTTCTCGTGATCGCGCTGGGCGCTGGTCTGGGATGGTGGCTGTTCCGCGATTACCTGAGCTTCCAGGCGCTCGCCGAGAACCGCGAGGCGCTGCTGGCGTTCCGGGATGCCAACTATGTCGCCACGGTCGCCGTCTTCATCGCCGCCTACACGCTGATCGTGGCCTTCTCGCTGCCGGGGGCGACCATCGCCACGCTGACGGGCGGGTTCCTGTTTGCGACCTTCCCCGGCGCGCTTTTCAACATCACCGCGGCGACGCTGGGCGCGACCGCGATCTTCCTTGCGGCGCAGACCAGCATCGGCGCACGGCTGGGCGCGCGGCTGGAAGGGTCCGAGGGGTTGGTGAAACGCATCAAGGAGGGGATCGACGAGAACCAATGGTCGATGCTGTTCCTGATCCGCCTGATCCCGGTGGTGCCGTTCTTCGTGGCCAACCTCGTGCCCGCCTTCCTCGAGGTGCCGCTCCGCCGCTTCGTGATCTCGACCTTCTTCGGCATCATGCCGGGGGCGGTGGTTTACACATCCGTGGGTGCAGGGCTGGGCGAGGTCTTTGCCCGCGGCGAGACACCGAACCTCGGCATCATTTTCGAGCCGCAGGTGCTTCTGCCGATCCTCGGGCTGTGTGCCCTGGCGCTTCTGCCGGTCATCCTGCGGGCCGTGCGCGGTAAAAGGGGCCTGTGATGGAGCGGATCGAGACGGATATCTGCATCATCGGCGCGGGCTCGGCCGGCCTGTCGGTCGCCGCCGGTGCGGTGCAGATGGGCGCGCGCGTGGTGCTGATCGAGGCGCACGAGATGGGCGGCGATTGCCTCAACTACGGGTGCGTTCCGTCAAAGGCGCTTCTGGCGGCGGGGCACAAGGCGCATGCGACAGGGCAGGGCGCCTTCGGCACGGCGGGGCATGACCCGGCCCCAGATTTCGCCGTGGCCAAGGACCATGTCCGAGCCGTGATCGACCATATCGCGCCCGTCGACAGCCAGGAGCGGTTCGAGGGGCTCGGCGTGCATGTCATCCGCGAGACCGCGCGCTTCGTCTCGGACACCGAGCTCGAGGCCGGGCCGCACCGCATCCGCGCACGCCGCTTCGTTATCGCCACGGGCTCGCGCCCCTTCGTGCCGCCGATCCCGGGGCTGGAGGGCGTGCCGCACCACACCAACGAGACGATCTTCGACCTGCGCGAGCGGCCCGACCACCTGCTGATCATCGGCGGCGGCCCCATCGGGATGGAAATGGCGCAGGCGCATCGCCGCCTCGGCTCTCGCGTGACGGTGCTGGAGGGGGCCAAGGCGCTGGGCCGCGACGACCCCGAGGCCGCGGCGCTGGTGCTGGAACGGCTGCGGGACGAGGGGATCGAGATCGTCGAGGGCGCGCAGGTCTCTGCCGTATCGGGGACCGAGGGCGCGATCCGTGTCGAGACCGAAGGCGGCGCATCCTTCGAGGGCACACATCTGCTGGTCGCCGTGGGGCGGCAGCCCAATGTCGATACCCTGAACCTCGAGGCGGCCCATGTCGGCTACGACCGCAAGGGCGTGACCGTGGACAAGGGAATGCGCACGACCAACAAGCGCGTCTTTGCCATCGGCGATGTCGCGGGCGGTCTGCAGTTCACCCATGTCGCGGGCTACCAGGCGGGTGTCATCATCCGCCCCATGCTCTTCGGTCTGCCCGCCAAGGTGCGCACCGATCACGTGCCCTGGGCCACCTACACCGACCCCGAGCTTGCGCAGGTCGGCCTGACCGAGGCGGAGGCGCGCAAGATTCACGGTGACAAGCTCTTCGTGGCGCGCGCGGGGTTCGACCACAACGACCGCGCCATCGCCACGGGTCAGGATCGCGGTTTCGCCAAGGTGATGGTGGTCAAGGGGCGGCCAGTAGGGGCCACGATCGTCGGCCCGCAAGCGGGCGAATTGATCCAGGTCTGGGCGCTGGCGATTGCCAACGGGCTCAAGATGTCGGCGGTGGCCGGCATGATTTCGCCGTATCCGACGTTGGGAGAGATTAACAAACGCGCCGCGGGGGCCTATTTCTCTCCCAAGCTGTTCGAAAGCCCGCTGGTCAAACGGATCGTGCGGTTCGTGCAGCGGTTGCCGTAACGATACGGGCAGGCAGAGACCGCGTGGCGAATACACTCTCAGGGCGCTTCCTTATCCTCACCATCATCTTCGTGATGCTGGCCGAGGTGTTCATCTTCGTGCCCTCGATCGCCCGCTTCCGCGAGGATTACCTGCTGGCGCGGTTGGAACGGGCGCAGATCGCCTCGCTCGCGCTGCTGGCGACGGACGGCATGATCGACGATGCGCTCGAGGTCGAATTGCTGGAAAACGCCGAGGTCCTGAACGTCGTGCTCCGGCGCGACGCGGTGCGGCAGCTGATCCTGTCGACGGACGGGATGCCCTCGGTCGCGGCAAGTTTCGACCTGCGCGATCCCTCGGCCTGGGTGCTGATGCGCGACGCCCTGGCGCGGCTGGCGAACCCCGAGAGCCAAGTGATCCGCGTGATCGGCGAGCCGGTGCGCGAGGCCGGTCTGCTGATCGAGGTCACCATGCCGACCGAGCCCTTGCGCATGGCGATGATCGACTACGGGCTGCGCATCCTCGCGCTGTCCGCCGTCATCTCGATCTTTACGGCGGTGCTGCTCTTCGTCGCTGTCCGACGGCTGATGGTGCAGCCGATCCAGCGCGTCGTGCGCAGCATGACCGACTACGCCGAGGCCCCTCAGGATGCCGCCCGGATCATCACGCCGCAGGGCCGCGTGAAGGAATTGCGCGATGCCGAGGACGCGCTTCATGGCCTTCAGACCGAGCTGACGAGCGCGTTGAAGCAACGCGAACGCCTGGCCCAGCTGGGCGAGGCCGTGGCCAAGATCAGTCATGACCTGCGCAACATGCTGTCGGTGGCGACGCTGGTCGCGGACCGGCTGGAGACCTCCGAGGATCCGACCGTGCAGCGCATCGCGCCGAAGCTCTTGAGCTCGCTCAACCGGGCGATCAACCTGACCGAGGCGACGCTGGCCTTCGGGCGTGCCGAAGAGCCCGCGCCCAAGCTCGACCGGATCGGGCTGCGGCCGCTGGTCGAGGACGTGATCGAGAACGACCAGCTGGCGAGCGACGGGGCGGAGATCGACTATGATTGCGACGTGCCCGCCGACGTCATGCTGCGCGCCGATCCCGAGCAGCTGCACCGGGTCCTGTCGAACCTGGTGCGCAATGCCCGGCAGGCGATCACGTCCTCGGGCGGCGCGGGCACGATCCGGATCAAGGGCCGGGACACCGCGGAGGGCTGGAGCATCGAGGTCTGCGACACCGGTCCGGGCCTGCCGAAGAAGGCGCTCGACCACCTGTTCAAGCCGTTTCACGGCGGTGCGCGCAAGGGCGGCACGGGCCTTGGCCTTGCCATTTGCGCCGAGCTTGTGCGCGGTCACGGCGGGCGGCTGGAGCTTGCCGGGACGGGCCCGGAGGGCACGACCTTCCGCATCACGCTGCCCGGCGGCATTGCCGCCTGATCTCCCCGGTTTTTCCCTTGCAAGCCCCGGGAGGCGGCGCTAAACCCCGCCCTCACGCACCGGTAGCTCAGTTGGATAGAGTACTTGACTACGAATCAAGGGGTCGGGGGTTCGAATCCTCCCCGGTGCGCCATTCCCCTCCTCTGCGCTACCGCCCTTCGGGCTACTTGATCGCGGGATGTCCTCGCTCCGTTCCGCACGAACCTGATGCCTGAGCCAGCGCTGACCGTCGCACAACACCGGGGCTGTTGCGTCCGCCGCAGGCTGTTTCTATCCCTGCCGCACGGTGCCCGCCAAAGGCACTCCAGCAGACCGGAGCCGTTGCAATGACCGTCAGGACCGCCATCATCGGATTGGGCATCATGGGACGCCGCATGCTGGAGCACATGCTCCGGCACTCCGGCTACGAACCGGTCGCCATGTGGGACCCGGACGCCGGCGCCTGCGGGGAGGCGCGTTCATTGGCGCCGGACGTGGCCGTCGCGGCCTCTGCCGATGACGCCATTGCGGCCGCCGACGTCGTCTATCTCGCCTGTCCTCCGATCCCGCGGAAGGCCTACGCGCTGGCCGCGCTGCGGGACGGCAAGGCCGTCTTCCTCGAAAAGCCGCTTGGCGTGGACCTGGCCGAGAGCGCGGCGCTCGTGGCGGCCTGCAAGGAAAGCGGCCTTCCGGTCGCCGTCAATTTCACCCAGGCCGCCGGGGCGGCGCTGACCGGTGTCTCGGAGGCGGCGCGGGGCGGTGCCATGGGCGAGCTTCTGGGCGTGGACATCGTCGTCACCTATGCCGATTGGCCGAGAAGCTGGCAGAAGGCGGCCGACTGGCTGCGCTTCAGGGACGAGGGCGGGCTGACGCGCGAGGTGATCTCGCACTTCCTGTTCTTCTCGGAGCGCATTCTCGGCCCCCTGTCCCTGGTCTGGGCACGCCCGTCCTACCCGGCAAATCCGCAGCTATGCGAGACGCATATGCTGGCCCGGCTGGAAAACGCCCGCGGCGTGCCGGTCACGATCATGGCCAGCGTCGGCGGTGCGCAACCCGACAGGCAGGAACTGACGGTCAAGGGGTCAGTGACCAGCCGACGGATCACCGACTTCTACGTCGATGCCCGGTCCGACGGCGGTCCGTTCGAAGAGATCGCGGAACGCCCCGCCGACCCTCGTGCGGTAAGCCTTCGCGCCCAGCTCGATGATCTGCTCCTGTGCGTCGAGGGCAAGCCCAACAGGCTGGCCACGGCAGAGGAGGCGCTGCGCGTCCAGAAACTCGTCGAGGGGATGCTCCGCGGTCAGGGCTGACGCCGCGGTCATCCGGCCTGCAGCTCGTCCCGCCAGTCGTGCCGCGGCGCGAAGCCCAGCATCGCCTTGGCCTTCGCGTTGGAAAAGAAGGTCTCGCGCTCTCCCATCGCGCGCCTCAGCGGAACCCCGGCGTAGAACGCGTCGATCAGTTCGTCCGTCGTCCGATCGACGGAATGGACGTCGTTGGAGACGTTGAAAACCTCGTAGCCAAGCCCGTCGACATGCAGGCAGCGGTGCACCATCTGGCCCAGGTCGCGGGCGTCGATATAGGCGAAGAAGTTGCGTCGCCTGAGGGCCGGATCGGCGACATAGGCCGGGAAGTTCTGCGCATACTCGTGCGGCTCGACCACGTTGTTGATCCGTAGCCCGTAGACGTCGGCCCCGCTGCGACGCTGGAAGCTGCGCGCGGTCGCCTCGTTCACCACCTTGGACATCGCGTAACTGTCCTCGGGGACGGCGGGGTGATCCTCGTCGATGGGAAGATACTCGGGCTTGCGCTCGCCATCGGCGAAACAGATGCCATAGGTCGTCTCGGAGGAAGCGAAGACGATCTTGCGGATGCCCATTTTCAGCGCCGCGTCGATGACGTTATAGGTCCCGAGCGTGTTGACACGGTAGCATTCGTTGTCGCTGGTCATCAGGATCCGCGGCACGGCGGCGAAATGCACGACCGCGTCGAAGCGCGGCACGCCGGTGCCCGGTTCCAGCTCGTCGAAACCGGCATAGCTCGACATCACGTCGAACATCTGTCCCGCGTCGGTGATATCGGCGATCCGGTTGTCGACGCCCTCCGCCTCCAGCGGCACACGGTCCACGTTGAGCACGCGATGCCCCTGCCGCAGCAGGTAGGGGACGACGTGGCGTCCCGCCTTGCCGGAGCCTCCGGTGAACATGATGCGCATGTCGGGCCTCCTCTCTTGCCTTGGCGTGGCGTAACAGTTGCGCGGCACCGGGTCGACCGGATGCTCGATCCTGCAGGGCGCCTCGGCCCTAGCGGGTCCGCTTCGCCAGGCGGTGCCAGTGCAGCCCGACGATGTAGCGCAGCCGGTACCCGAGGGCGCGCCAGGCCTGCGCCAGTTTCGCACCGCCACGCAGGCGACCGGTGCGGCGCCGGGCGCTCTGGATGCTGCCCTCCTCGAACGAGCTTTCGCCGAATTGCAGCGGCGGCGGCATGACCAAGGCGACGCGCAGACCGGTCTCCCAGAAATGCTTGTGATCCTCGTCGATCGGTCTGGAGATCGGCAAGGCGATGGCCGCAAGACGCGCCGCCGCCTCCTTTCTGATCGCGTAGCCGAGCGTGGTGGTCGGCACCTTGTAGGGGATGACGATGTCGGAGCCATCGACCAGCGGACGCCGCTCGAGGATGCGCTGGTCCTTCTTCAGCGAGAACAGCTTGGCGATCTCCCAGTCGCCCGTGTCGTCTGCAAGCGCGTCGAGGACGGCGGGCAGTGCGTCGCTCGCGGTGAAGTCGTCCTCCAGGACGATGCCTCCGGGGTGATCGCCCTGGGCGATCTGGTCCCACACCGCGATATGGCTCAGGTAGCAGCCGATCTCGGCGGCGATCATGGGATGTCGCGCACGCCTTGCATTCGCTTCGGCGTCGTAGATGCGCGCCAGCTCGTCCTCGGGGATCGCCCGGCCGTTGACGGCTGAGAATCGCGTGAAGGGGATGTCCAGCGCGGCAAGCTCTGCCGTAACCCGCGACATGCGGTCCTGGTTTTCATCCATGTTGATCACGAAGACCGGCCAGCGTGTCATTGGCCCGATCCCAGCCATCCGCGCCATCCCGGTGCGGTCGCATCGAGTGCGGCCTCGACACTGTCATGGGTGAACGTGCTGCCGAATGTCGTGTCGCGCGCAACCGCCAGCCGCAGCTTTTCATCCAGCCGGGCCCTGACGCGACGTGCCATCGAGGGGCTGAACGCATGCCGGGCCTCGGGCAAGGTCCAGAGCGTGCTTGCCGAAAGGCGCGCCTGCTTGCGGGCATACCGGGATGCCGGGTTGGCATCGAGTTCGTAATTCGCGAACCCGCCACCGGATTTCATGAATTTCAGGTGCCAGTAGAACCACCCGGCGAAGCGGCGCTGCAGCGGACCGCGGTCGAACCTTTCGAACCGCTTGTCATGGACGAAATGTGTCTCTTCCCGCACGCGGAAGAACCCGATGTCCCCGCCGCCCGAGACCGGGTCCGCCGCTGGTAGCATCAGGCGCCCCTGTGCGTCCCGCACGAGGTTCGGACCCGAGAAACAGTGCAGGGTGCCGTCATCGGCGCTGCCCAACCTGATCGCGTCCGTCATGGCTCTGACAGCCTGCGGAATGGCGAGGTGATCATCGTCGAGCTTCACCGCCCATCGATGCCGGGTCATGGCGAGGGCGAAGTTGGAATAGGTCACCAGCGATGACGGGGCATCGCCCGGCGTGACCCGGTGATCCTCGCTGCCCATCGGGTGAACCCTTGGCGCATAGTGGTAGACGCGCAGCTTCGGGCCGACCTCGGCTGCGAGGCGGGCCAGAATGTCGGGCGTGGCGTCGGTGCATTGGTTGAAGACGGCGACGATCTCGTCGAAGAGATCGACATGGGTCCGGATCGTCGCCTCGAGGAAATCCGCCCCGTTGCGGATCCGCATGAAGGCCGACACCCCGGGCAGCCGATCGCCGGGGGCGAGGTGGCCGGGACGAAAATCGTAGGTGTCGATCCGTTCGATCATGGGAGCGCCGCGACTGGTCGCGTTGCCTCGGCAACGGGTGGGGGCGCTTGAACGAACCAGACCGGGACGTGGCCCTTTGCGGCCACGAAATCGCACTTTGCGCTACTTTCGACGTGTTAAACAGTTTTGTGACCAAGTTAAACCGCTCTTTGCCGACGCAGGCACGAACCTGCGAGGTCAGGATCGCACGTCGCGAACGGTTACCTGTTCTGGCCTTCCGCAATCGTGGAACTGGCCGGGCGGACGACATGTCGACAGGCCTTCACGGTCGGTTCCGGTTGCCTGTGCGGAACTCGGGACGACAGGGTCATCGGTCTCCGATCAGATCGGGATGGCGCTATGGGACGTGGCTGTCAGGTCCCACGACCCGTTTCGAAATGCCGACGGGCAAAGCCATACACCCGCTCGAGCTCGTCGAGATACGCGTCTGACGGAAACGCCGCCTCCACATGCCGCCGCGCATTCGCGCCGAACTTCTCAAGTTGGCCCGGATCCTCGGCAAGTGTCAGAAGCGCCGACAGCACACTGTCTTCCTCCGGCTCGCAGAGCAGGCCGTTCTCCGCGAAGTAGCGGGCGCGCGTCCGGCCGCGGTCGGACAGGACAAGGGCATTGCGGCACCACATCGCCTCCAGCACGCTCTGGTTGGAGTAATTGTCCTCGCTTTCGATCGACACGAAGATCCGCGACCTGTGCAACTCATCCATGAGGTTGGGCTCATAGCCAAGGCTCGCACGCCCCGTCGACAACGCGTCCGAGAGGATGGAGCGGACCTCGCCCTCCAACTCTCCGCTTCCCCGGATCGCGACCCGCCACCCGGGGCGTGCCGCAAGAAATCTCACCGCCGCCTTCGCGAAGATCACCGGGTTCTTCCGGGCGATCAGCCGATGGGCAAAGACGACGAGGTTCTCCTTCGGCGGCTCTTGGAAGCCTGCGGGTTCCGCAGGGTCGAAGAAGGCGTGCGGAGGATGGAACCTCGGGTTCTGCGCAAAATGCTGCCCAAGCGCGGCATCGACCGTTTCGCTGTTCGGGTAGAGGACCGTTTCGGGCGGAAACTGCATATCCTGGCCGATGAGGTCCCGCGCCATGTCGGGGCTCGTGATCTCGAACAGCTGCGGCACGGGCAGTTGGGCACAAAGCGATGGCCTGAGATAGACATGCGCCACATCGACGCCGTGCCCATGCAGCACCCGCCGCCACCAGTCCCGACGCAGCGTCCTGAGCCGGGACCGCCCGAAAGCCAGCAGCCCGAACCGACGCGGATAAGACCAGGTTACGATGGGCGGCCAGTCGAAACGGTAGTCCGAATTCGCCAAGGCCTTCCGTGTGCGCGGCGTCATGAACATGGTCACGCGATGCCCGCGGGCGATCAGGGCCCGCGCGATCTTGGCCGAGCGTTTCTCGGCCCCGCTGAGCACGCGAAAATCGAGGAATACCGCGATATGCATGCCGACACTCCTGCAGGTATTCGTCGCGCGGCACAAGCAATCACGCGCGGATTGTCAGCGTCCGGAGGATCAGGACGCCCCGTGTCGCCGGTCTGTTCCGATCCGCGGTCCGGCCTCTTCCCGGCCTCGTGTCGGCGTCGAAGGCGGGTGGAAGACCGCTGCTTCGCCCCGTATACAGTTGAAGCACGCAATAAGAGCGGAGAACGCAGATGCCGGGAATAGGGATGTTCTGGGACGGAGACGATATCGGTCCCATCGAACTGGCCTCTCTGCTCTCGTTCATGAGGCTTGGCATCCCGGTCACCGTTTTCTCGCACCAGAAGATCCGCAACCTTCCCGACGGCGTCGCGCTTCAGGATGCGAGGGACGTCTTCGATGCCGGATACGTGGTGAGATACCACAAGTCCGGCAGCGCCTCCCTGCATTCGAACCTGTTCAGGTACCAGATGCTCAGCAAGACGGACCTGACCTGGAGCGATATCGACATCATCGCGATCTCGCCGAACGGTTGGGACGATGCCCGTCAATACGGGTTCCAGGACGACGTATCGGTCGGAAGCAGCGTTCTCCGGCTTCCGGGCGACTCGCCGGCCTTGAGGTTCCTTCTCCAGTTCGGGCCGGACTACAGGGGTGTGCCGCCGCATCTGACCGGGGCCCGCCGGTTGAAGTACCAGCTGCGAAGCATTCTGACGGGTGGCATTCCCATTTCGAAGTGGAACTGGGGGTCGCTGGGTCCGGTCGGGCTGACCCACGCCCTCAGGCTGTCCGGTGAAATATCCTCCGCCGCACCCGTGGAGCGCTACTACCCGGTGCCGCTGGGCGACGCCGGGCGCCTGGTCGCGCCGGAGGCGTTGACCGAAGACGATCTGCCGCAAGGGACAAGGGCGGTCCACCTTTGGGGCAGCCGCCTGGAGAAGATCATCAAGAGCGAGCATGACGGCAAGATCCCGAAGCAATCGTTCCTTGGGAACATCCTCGATCGATAGCGGCGGGCACGGGTCGACCGCCGGTGCAGGCCCGCCCCTGCTGCTTGTCGGTTCTGTGTGCATGTCGTAAGGCGTGGGTGTCATCCGCGTCTTTCCGCCAACCGCCGGAGCGGTCGCCCTGTCCGAGCCTTCCGACATTCCCGACCCGACGCCCGAGGGGGGCACCCCGGCGCGTGAGCTGCTGGGGCGGCTCTGGCGCGAGCATGTGCGGGGCTACTGGCCGCGGCTGCTGCTCGCGGGGCTGCTGATGACGATCGAGGGGGCGGCGCTCGGCGGGGTGGCCTACCTGGTCCAGCCGCTCTTCGACGACCTCTTCGCGGCGGGCAGCCTGGGCGGGGTGGGCTGGGTCGCGCTGGCGATGTCGGGGGTGTTCATCCTGCGCGCCGCGGCGGGCTTCGGGCAGCGGTTGATCATGGTCACCATCGGCTTCCAGGTCGCGGCCACGCTGGAGCGCCGGCTGGTGGCGCATCTCTTCTCGCTCGACCTGAGCTACTTCCGCGACAACGCGCCCGGCGCGCTGATCGAGCGGGTCAAGGGCGACACCCAGGCGCTGAAGCAGCTCGCCTCGAGCGTGGTCATGTCGCTGGGGCGCGACACCATCACCTTCCTGTCGCTCTTGGCGGTGATGCTGTTCAACGACTGGCTCTGGACGCTGATGGCGCTGATCGGCCTGCCGCTCCTGGTGCTGCCGCTGCTGGCACTGCAGCGCTACATCCGCAGCACCACCCGGGCCAGCCGCGAGGCGTCGGGGCGGCTGACCACGCAGCTCGACGAGATCTTCCACGGCATCCAGTCGATCAAGCTGAACCGGCTGGAGGGGTTCGAGACCGCGCGCTTCGGCGAGGAGGTCGAGGGCTTCCTGCGCCACTCGATCCGGGCGCAGCGGGGCCTCGCCGCGAACCCCGCGATGATCGACGTGATCGCGGCGCTGGGCTTTGCCGCGGTGCTCTACTACGGCGGTGCGCAGATCATCGCGGGCGAGAAGACGGTGGGCGAGTTCATGTCCTTCTTCACCGCGCTCGCGCTGATCTTCGACCCGCTGCGGCGGCTGTCGGGGGTGGCGGGGCAGGCGCAGGCGGGCGTCGCCTCGCTCGACCGGGTCTACGCGGTGCTCGAGGCGCGCCCGACGATCCTGCCGCCCGCGCGGCCGCAGCCCCTGGTGCCGGGCGAGATCCGCTTCGAGGGGGTGCGCTTCGGCTACGGCGGCACGCCGGTGCTGCAGGGCCTGAGCTTCACCGCCGAGGCCGGCCGGACGACGGCCATCGTCGGCCCCTCGGGGGCGGGCAAGACGACGGTCTTCGGCCTGCTCACGCGGCTGGTCGACGCCGAGGCGGGCACGGTCAGCATCGGCGGCGTGCCGGTCACGGCGGCCTCGCTGGAGGGCTTGCGCGACGCGATCGCGGTGGTGGGGCAGGAGACGGCGCTGTTCGACACGAGCATCGCCGAGAACATCCGGATGGGCCGCCTCGACGCGACCCCCGAGGAGGTGCGCGCGGCGGCCGAGGCCGCCTCGGTGACCGAGTTCGCCGACGCGCTGCCGCTTGGTTTGGAGACTGGCGTCGGCCCGCGCGGTTCGGCGCTGTCGGGCGGGCAGCGCCAGCGCGTGGCGATCGCGCGGGCGATGCTGAAGGCCGCACCCATCCTGCTGCTGGACGAGCCGACCTCTGCGCTCGACGCGCAGTCGGAGGTGCTGGTGCAGGCGGCGCTGGAGCGGCTGTCGGAGGGGCGCACGACGCTGGTGATCGCGCACCGGCTGTCCACGATCCGCGACGCGGACCGCATCATCGTACTCGACCGCGGTCGTGTTCTCGAGGCGGGCAGCCACGCCGAGCTGATGGCCGCAGGCGGCGCCTACGCCCGCCTCGAAGCCCTCCAGTCCGCGGGACTGACGCCGCAGCTGTGAGAGCGGGCGCACCGTCTGCCATGGCCGGGCTCTGCGCGGGTCAGGCCAGGTTATTCAGGCGTCGCTCCATCTGGCGCAGAAGGCACTGGCCCGCACGGGTCAGTGGAATGCCGGTGTGACGGACGACGCTGATCTGCACCGACCCGACGTCGATCGAAAGCGGCCTGAGGCCTGCCGGTGCATCCGGGCCCGCGAAAACCGTGGCGGGGAAGATGCAGCTGCGCATGCCGCGCGCCAGGGCCGGTGCAAGCTGGGACGCGGCAACGCTTGTCGTGGCGCCTTCCTCGAGCGCGTGACGCCG
>CBFIFZ010000010.1:0-228 GCA_965661995.1 Roseicyclus sp. | reverse complement strand
CAGGCGGCGCCTACGCCCGCCTCGAAGCCCTCCAGTCCGCGGGACTGACGCCGCAGCTGTGAGAGCGGGCGCACCCCCAGGGGCAGCGCCCGCCGTCAGACAGCGCGGACGATGTTGTCCTGCTGACCCAGCCCCTCGACCGACAGGCTGACCCGGTCGCCATCGGCCAGGTGGCGCGGCGGGGTCTTGCCCATGCCCACGCCGGGCGGCGTACCGGTCAGGATCAGG
>CBFIFZ010000009.1:0-30244 GCA_965661995.1 Roseicyclus sp. | reverse complement strand
TGCGACCTGCTTGATCTTGGCGGACGGGTTGTCGCCGTTCGGCTCCGGCACGAAATGCGCCGGGTCCTCGCCGCCCTCGCCGCTGTCGGACTTCGCGCCGATCCGGTTCATCGCCACGTTCAGCGTCTTGTGCGCCTCGGGCGAGAGCGCGCCCAGCGACATCCCCGGCGTCACGAAGCGCTTGCGGATCGAGGTGATGCTTTCCACCTCCTCGATCGGCACCGGGTTGCCCAGCGGCTTGATGTCCAAGAGATCGCGCAGGTGGATCGGCGGATTGCTCCGCATCTTCTCGGAATATTGCTTCCACAGCGTGTAAGACGCGCGGTTGCACGCCTGCTGCATCATGTGCATCGTCGTCGCTTCCCAGGCGTGCTTTTCGCCCGAGCGGCGCGCCTTGTAGAAACCGCCGATGGGCAGCACGCCCTCGCCGCGGAGGAAGCCCTTGGCATGCACCTCCTCGGCCTTTTTCTGCAGACCGCTGACGCCGATGCCGCTGATGCGGCTCAGCATGCCGGGGAAATACTCGGCCACCATCGCGCGGCTCAGGCCCACGGCCTCGAAGTTCAGACCGCCGCGATAGGAGGAGATGACGGAAATCCCCATCTTCGACATGATCTTGAGCAGACCCTGATCGATGGCGCCCCGATAGCGCGCCATCGCCTCGGTGAGCGTCCCCTCGATCAAGCCACGCTTGATGCGGTCCGCAATCGAATCCTGCGCGAGATAGGCGTTCACCGTCGTCGCACCGCAGCCCACCAGGACCGCGAAGTAATGCGGGTCGATGCACTCCGCCGAACGGACGTTGAGCGAGCAGAAGGTGCGCAAGCCCCGCTGCGTCAGCCAGGAATGCACCGCGCTGGTGGCAAGGATCATCGGCATCGCGACGCGGTCCTCGTCCTGCCCCTCGTCGGTCAGGATCAGGTGACCGGCGCCCGAGCGCACGGCATCCTCGGCGGCGTGGCGGATCCGCTCCAGCCCCTCGCGCAGCGAATCAGACTTGCCGCCCGCGGCAAAGGTGCAGTCGATGGTCACGTGATCGGCGTTGAAATGCGCGACCATCGCGTCGAACTGCGCGTTCGAGACAAAGGGGCTGTCGAGCACGAGGATTTCCGTCTGCGACGAATCCTCGTCCAGCACGTTCTTCAGGTTCCCGAAGCGGGTCTTCAGGCTCATCACGCGGTACTCGCGCAAGCTGTCGATGGGCGGGTTCGTCACCTGGCTGAAGTTCTGGCGGAAGTAGTGGCTCAGCGGGCGATACATGCTCGACAGAACCGCCGCCGGCGTGTCGTCACCCATCGAGGCCAGCGCCTCCTTGCCGTCCTCGGCCATCGGCGCGAGGATCTGCTCCAGCTCCTCGATGGAATAGCCCGCGGCCACCTGGCGGCGGCGCAGATCGGCCCCGTCGAAGAGCGTCTTCTCGCTCACGCCTTCCGTCCCGGCGGCAAGGTCGGTGATCTTGCCCACCCACTCGCTGAAGGGGCGGGAGGCGGCCAGCCGGTCCTTGATCTCGGTGTCGTGGAACAGCGCGCCCTCTGCCATGTCGACGGCGATCATCTGGCCGGGGCCAAGCGCGCCCTTCTCGACCACGGTCGCCTCGTTGATCGGCACCATCCCGGCTTCGGACCCGGCGATCAGCATGCCCTCGCCGGTCACGACGTAGCGCATCGGGCGCAGCCCGTTCCGGTCCAGACCGGCGCAGACCCAGCGGCCATCGGTCATCGCCAGCGCGGCGGGGCCATCCCACGGCTCCATCACCGAGTTGCAATAGGCATACATGTCCTGCCACGCCTGCGGCAGTTCCGCGGCGGTGTTCGACCAGGCCTCGGGCACCAGCATCGTCTTGGCCATCGGCGCAGAGCGGCCCGCGCGCACCAGAACCTCGAAGACCGCGTCCAGCGCGCCCGAATCCGAGGCGCCCTGCGGGACGATCGGCTTGATGTCCTCGGCCATGTCCCCGAAATAGGTCGAGGCCATGCGGATCTCGTGGCTCCGCATCCAGTTGACGTTGCCCTTCAGCGTGTTGATCTCGCCATTGTGCGCGAGCATGCGGAAGGGCTGGGCCAGCCACCACTGCGGGAAGGTGTTGGTCGAATACCGCTGGTGGTAGATCGCGAATGCGCTCTCGAACCGCTCGTCCTGCAGGTCGGGGTAGAACTCGGCCACGTCTTGGGCCAGCATCATCCCCTTGTAGATGATCGACCGGCAGCTGAAGCTGCAGATATACAGCTCCTTCACGCCAGCGGCCTGCGAGGCCTTCTCGATCCTGCGGCGGATGACGTAGAGTTCACGCTCGAAGGTCTCTTCGTCCACGCCCTTGGAATTCGAGATGATGATCTGCTCGATCTCGGGCCGCGTCGCGTTGGCCTTTTCGCCCAGTACGGCGATGTTCACCGGCACATGCCGCCAGCCGTAGATGTAATAGCCCATCCGCAGCACTTCGGATTCCACGATCGTCCGGCACGTCTCCTGCGCGGCGAAGTTGGTGCGCGGCAGGAACACCTGCCCGACCGCCATCAGCTCGTTCTCGCGCGGCTCATGCCCGGTGCGGCGCACCTGGTCGTAGAAGAAGCGCGGCGGGATCTGGATGTGGATGCCCGCACCGTCGCCGGTCTTGCCATCGGCATCGACCGCACCGCGGTGCCACACGGCTTTCAGCGCGTTGATCCCGTTCTCCACGACCTTGCGGCTGGCCTGACCGTCCAGCGACACCACAAGCCCCACCCCGCAGGAGGAATGCTCGTCTTCCTCGCGGAACATGCCATTCTCGGCCATCCACTCGCGCTTGGCTTCTTCGGCAGCGGCCCAGCTTGCATCATATGTCGTCATGGCATGTCTCCCTCGAGATGAAGGTTGTTCGCTTCGTATTCCGCGCGGGTCGCGCGGCGATGATCACCGGACAGCGGCGCGTAGGCCGGTGCACGGTCGGTGTAGATTTCCGAGATCAGCGGAAAGGCCGCCGCGGCCGGGAAGAGGCCCGGCATCAGTTCATAGGCGGCATCGTCGCTGTCGGTGTTCTTTAGCCAGAGGTTGCTTCCGCAGACGGGGCAAAAGACGCGCTCGGAAAACGGGGTCGAGGCATAGCGCGCGATCTTCCCGTCGACCGTGACGGCATCCGCCGAGGCCTCGAACGCGCCCCAGGTGAGGCCAGAAGACCGCTGGCACATGGAGCAATGGCAGACACCCACGGCGGCGACATAAGCACCCTCGACCCGGATCTTCACCGAGCCGCACAGGCATGCGCCATCCAGCCGCCCGTCCCTGCGATAGGCGTCGATCATTGCCGCGCCCTCCAGACCGGGGCGGCGGGGGCCGCGCTCATCATGTCGCCGCAATCGTAGATCGGTCGCGTGGTCAGGAAGCCCGGTTCGCCCGGCTCGGCGAATTCCATCGGGCTGCTGTTGTACTCGTAGCTCGTGCCGTCCGGCTCGGTCACCGTTTCGACCCCGCCGAAGAACATCCGCCACCCCTCGTGAACGAACTGGTTGCCCTCGACCCGGCGCGTGCCGCTGCCGACGCCGTATTGATAGGCGAACTCCGTCACCATGAGCGTCCGGCCATCAACCACCACCTCGCCGCCCGTCAGGCTGTCGAAGCCGGTGTAGTCGCGCCGGAAGACACCCGAGGGTCCCTCGACCATCAGCGAGAACACCATCGAGTCGCTGCCCGTCTCGAGAAGCTCGGTCAGGCTGGCGGGGTCTACTTCCGGCTCGACCAGCACCGTGGTGCTGCCGTCACGCAGGCCCGAGCTTTGCAGCCAGCGGAACTCGGCGTCGGTGTAGCTCACGTAAAACGGCCCGTCCTGGTCCAGCGAGGCGCGCCAATGCGTCCCCTCGGGGTCGGCCTCGCAGGTCCAGTGGTGGCTGACGGTACATTCCCGCGCCTGAACCGTCAGGAAGGCGGTGCAGCCAGGGGGCACCTGGAACAGCTCCTGCCCCTCGGTCTGCGCAGCCGCGGGCAGGGGCGTGCACAGCAGTGCCGCCGCGAGACCCGCGGTGCCCAAACTGGTTGCCGTGCCGTTAACCCACATACCCGTCAGCCTTCCTGACCTTTAACCCTTGCGCCGTTGCGCCCGTCCGGCCCCGCGTCTGTACGCGGTGTGTACGCCCGGTGTACGGATGTCACCGCCCCACCGGGCTCTCCCTGAGCGCGGTTAACCGATCACTCTGCCGCCACCGCGCCCGCGGTCGCCAGCTTCTCGAGGATCGCCTCGGCCGCCTCGCGCCCGTCGCGGATCGCCCAGACCACGAGGCTCGCACCGCGCACGATGTCGCCCACCGCATAGACATTCTCGACTTGCGTCTGATGCGTGCGGAAGTTGGCCTTGATCGTGCCCCAGCGCGTCACCTCCAGCTCGGGCACGCCCCAGAGCGTCGGCAGGTCCTCGGGCTCGAAGCCCAGCGCCTTGATGACCATGTCCGCGCCTTCGACATACTCGGCGCCCTCGATGATCTCGGGGCTTTGCCGCCCGGTCTGGTCCGGTGCGCCAAGGCGCATCTTGTCGACCATCACGCCTTCGACCGTCTCGCCGCCGGTAAAGCCCTTGGGCGCGGAAAGCCACACGAATTCAACGCCTTCTTCCTCGGCATTGGCCACCTCGCGCTGCGAGCCCGGCATGTTCGCCTTGTCGCGGCGATAGAGGCACTTCACGCTGACCGCATCCTGCCGGATCGCGGTGCGCACGCAGTCCATCGCGGTGTCACCGCCGCCGATCACGACGATGCGCTTGCCCTTGGCGTTCAGCTCGCCGCTGTCGAACTCCGGCACCTCGTCGCCGAAGCTCTTGCGGTTCGACGCCGTCAGGTAGTCGATCGCCCGCACGATCCCGTCCGCGCCGACACCCGGCGCGTTCAGGTCACGCGACTTGTAGACGCCCGTGGCGATGATGACGAAGTCATGCTTGCCGCGGATCGCGTCGAAGCTCACATCCTCGCCCACGTTGCAGTTCAGCACGAACTCCACGCCGCCTTCCTCCAGCTGCGTGTTGCGGCGCACCACCACGTCCTTCTCCAGCTTGAAGCCGGGAATGCCATAGGTCATCAGCCCGCCCGCGCGGTCGTAGCGGTCATAGACCGTCACCTGCAGACCGGCGCGGCGCAGCATGTCCGCGGCGGCAAGGCCACCGGGGCCCGCGCCGATGATGCCGACCGATTCGGGACGCTCGACCGACGGCGCGATGGGCTTGACCCAGCCCTGCTCCCAGGCCGTATCGGTGATGTATTTCTCGACGGAACCGATCGTGACGGTGCCATGCCCCGACTGTTCGATCACGCAATTCCCCTCGCAGAGGCGATCCTGCGGGCAGATGCGGCCGCAGATCTCGGGGAAAGTGTTGGTCGCCTGGCTGATCTCGTAGGCTTCCTGCAACCGCCCCTCGGCGGTCAGCTTCAGCCAATCGGGGATGTTGTTGTGCAGCGGGCAATGCGACTGGCAATAGGGCACGCCGCACTGGCTGCAGCGCCCGGCCTGCTCGGCCGCCTTCTCGCGCGCGTATTCACCGTAGATCTCGCCGAAATCCTCACGACGGAGGTTCGGAGGACGCTTCTCCGGCATCTCGCGCTCGACGGATACGAATTTCAACATGGGTTGCTTGGCCACGAAACATCTCCCATCCTAGCTGCGCCCCTATACCGAGGCCGCGCGGATCTGAAAAGACAATAAGGCTGACCTATTTGCTGATTTTCTCGCGGTCAAGCCAAGCGCTTCGACCAGAACACCCCGAAAATAGTAAACAAACGATACCTATCCCTCGGAATCAGATGATACATCAGGGCTTTGGCCCGTTGCCATTTTTCGGACCCTGCGCGCGATGACCCTGTGGAACCTGATCCTGCTCGCCCTGATCCAGGGCATCACCGAGTTCCTGCCGGTCTCGAGCTCGGGCCATCTCGTGCTTCTGCCGAATCTCACCGGCCTCGCCGACCAAGGGCAGGTGATCGACGTCGCTGTCCATGTCGGCACGCTGGGTGCCGTCATGCTCTATTTCTGGCGTGACGTGCGGCTGGCCGTGACGGGCCTGCCCCGCCTGCTGACCGGGCGCACCGACACCCCCGGCGCGAAGCTTGCCTTCCTGCTCCTGGTCGCCACGATCCCCGTGATCCTTGCCGGGCTTGTCCTGCACCTGACAGGCCTCGATGACGCGATGCGCTCCATCGCCGTGATCGGCTGGACGATGCTGATCTTCGGCCTTGTCCTCTATTGGGCCGACCAGCGTGGGGCGCAGGTGAAACATGCAAAGGATTGGTCCCTGAAAGACGCCATCGTCATGGGCCTCTGGCAGGCGGTGGCGCTCATCCCCGGCACCTCGCGCTCGGGCATCACCATCACCGGCGCGCGGCTTCTGGGCTATGACCGCGAGGGGGCGGCGCGCGTCGCGATGCTCATGTCGATCCCGACGATCATGGCCTCGGGCATCCTGCTGGGGGGGGAAGTCATCGCCACCGCCGACGCCGAGGCCGCGCGCGACGGGGCCATAGCGGCGGGCTTCGCCTTCGTCTCGGCGCTGTTGGCGCTAAGCGTCATGATGCGCCTTCTGCGCTCGGTCAGCTTCACGCCCTACGTGATCTACCGGGTGATCCTCGGCATGATCCTGCTGGGGATCGCCTATTCCTGACCGCGGAGGTGGCGGGCGGCTTCCTTGATCTCGGAATACTGGCCGCCGGGGCGATAGTGCCACAGGTAATCCTCCAGCACCGACTCCATCGCGATCGGGTGGATGCCAAGCTCGGCGAAGCCCATCCGCCCCTCGGTCACGACATTGTCGCGGCGCAGGTTGCGCACCTGGTCGCGCGTGAGCAGCCCGTTGTGGAACAGGCCCAGCGTGACGGTCTGCACCATGTCCAGCACCGCGCCCATGATCCCGGCGATCCAGAACGGCACGTTCACGAGCAGGCGGCGGCGGCGAATCACGCCGAGCATCCGCTGCATCAGCTCGCGGAAACTCGCCACTTCGGGCCCGCCCAGCTCGTAGATGCCCGGCTTCGCCTGCCCGAGAACCCCCTTCACGGCGGCCTGTGCCACGTCATCGACATAGACCGGCTGAAACTTCGTGTCGGCCCCGACCACGGGCAGCGCGGGCGACATCCGCGTCATCGCGGCGAAGCGGTTGAAGAACTGATCCTCGGGCCCGAAGACGATCGAGGGGCGCAGGATCATCGCGGTCGGGAAAGCCGCCAGCACGGCCTGTTCGCCTTCGCCCTTGGTATCGGCATAGCGGCTGTCGCTGTCGGCGTCCGCCCCGATGGCCGAGACATGCACCAACCGCGCAGCCCCTTCCTCGGCGGCGATGCGCGCCACGCGGGCGGCCCCCTCGGTCTGAACCGCGTCGAACCTGTTCTTGCCGCGCTCGGACAGGATGCCGACGCAGTTCACCACCACGTCCGCCCCGTGGATCGCGGCGCGCACGCTGTCATCGTCGCGGATATTGGCAAGGATCGGCTCCACCTGCCCCACCACGCCATAGGGGCGGACGAAGAGCGCCTCGTTCGGGCGTCGCACCGCCACGCGGACGCGCCAGCCTTCCTTGGCCATGCGCCGGGCGATGTAACGGCCGACAAAGCCGGATCCGCCGAAAATGGTGACGAGCTTCGACATGGGTGGTGTCCTCCGGTCACGGTCTGGGTCGGGTGATAGAAGGGCCATAAGGGCACGACAAGGCGCAAATCGTCCCAAGGTTGCGGCGTTTTCCGCACAAGCCCCGGAGGTGGTTGGCATCGGGGCGGGACACGGGCTAGATGTAGCGTGATGTCTGCTCGTATCGTTCTGCCGCTTTTCGGCGCGCTGGCCCTGTTGGCCGCGATCGCCGTCGCTCCTGCGCCCTCCGCCGCGCAGGAGGTGCGCCTGTCTGCGCCCGGCGCATCCGACGACCTGCAGGATCGGCTGCGCGCCACGTCGCTGCTCTTCCGCGAGCCGGAAGAGGGGGTGACGCGCACCGGCGAAGACATCGTCGCCGCCGCGCGCGCCGATTACGGCCGCATCATCGGCGTTCTCTACGAAGACGGCTTTTTCGCTCCTGTCATCGCCATCCGCCTCGACGGCCGGGATGCCGCAGGCATCTCGCCGTTCGATCCGCCCTCCACCGTCCGCGACGTCGAGATCGTCATCGACACCGGCGCCCCCTTCCGGCTGGGCGAGGCGCGCATCGCCCCGCTCGCCCCCGACACCGACCTGCCCGCTGGCTTCCGCACCGGCGAACCGGCGACCACGCCACTTCTGCGCGACACCGCCGAGGCGGCGCTGACCGCGTGGCGGCAGCAGGGCAACGCCTTCGCAGATGTCGGCGACCAGTCGATCCGCGCCGACAACCGCGGCGCCATCCTCGACGTGGCGATCCGCGTCGATCCCGGCCCGGTCATCTCCTTCGGCCAGCTTCTGCCCGAGGGGCAGGAGCGGATGCGCACGGTCCGCATCCTCGAGATCGCGGGCCTGCCCACCGGCGAGGTCTATTCGCCCGAGGCGCTTGCCCGCGCCGAGGAACGGCTGCGCGAAACCGGCGTCTTCTCCGCCGTGGCGCTGCAACTCCGCGATCCGCAGCCCGGCGACATCTCGGATGTCACCGCCGTCCTCGACGAGGCGCCCTTGCGCCGCCTCGGCTTCGGCGCCGAGCTTTCGAGCGACGAGGGCATCCAGCTCTCGGCCTACTGGCTGCATCGCAACCTTTTCGGCGGGGCCGAGCGGCTGCGCTTTGACGCGGTGGTCTCGGGCATCAGCAGCGATACCGACGGCATCGACGCCGAACTTACCGCCCGCTTCGAGCGCCCGGCGACCTTCTCGCCCGATACCGACCTCGCCATCGAGCTGGGCCTCGAATATCTCGACGAACGTTTCTTCCGCGTCGATTCCGTGACGCTCGAGGCCGGGCTGATCCACGAGTTGACCGACCGGATCACGCTGCGCGGTGGCGTGGGGGTCGAGTGGGTGCGCTTCGACTGGTCGCTCGGGTCGGCCACCATCACGCGACTGACCCTTCCGCTCGGCGCGACCTATGACGGGCGCGACGATCCGCTCGATGCCCGCGCCGGCCTCTATGGCGACGTGACGCTCACGCCCTTCGCCACGCTGGGCGACGGCGGCGGCGCGCGCCTGACCTTCGACGGGCGTCTCTACCGGGCCTTCGGCGAGGAGGGGCGCACGCGCGTCGCCGGTCGCCTGCAGCTGGGGTCACTGGTCGGCGGGTCGGTCTTCGACCTTCCGCCCGACGATTTCTTCTACTCGGGCGGCGCGGGTACCGTGCGTGGCCAGCCCTACCAGGTGCTCGGCGCGGTCCAGGGCGGAATTGACAGCGGCGGCCGCTCCTTTGCGGGCCTGTCCGGCGAGATTCGCCATGACATCGGCGAGACGAATTTCGGCGTCGTCGGCTTCGCCGACATCGGTGCGATCAGCGCCGATGCCTGGGGCGGCGGCGCCAGCGACTGGCACGGCGGCGCGGGCCTCGGCCTGCGCTACGCCACGCCCTTCGGGCCGATCCGGCTTGACCTTGCGACACCCGTCACCGGCGATAACGCAGGGCGCGAGGCCTATCTCTATATCGGCATCGGACAGGCGTTCTGATGCGCCGTCTCCTCCTGGCCCTGTCCGCCGCCACCGCCCTTCTCGCCACGCCGGCCGCCGCGCAGGACGATGACCGCTCACGCATCGTGCGTTTCCTCGAAGATCAGCTCTCGGACGGCGCGCGCACGGTCACGATCGAGGGGTTTCGCGGCGCGCTCAGCGCCACCGCCGAGCTTGACCGCATGACCATCGCGGATGCCGACGGCGTCTGGCTGACGCTCGAGGGGGCCGAACTGAACTGGTCGCGTGCGGCGCTCCTGCGCGGCGCGCTGCAGATCGACACGCTGACCGCGGACCGGCTGGAAATCCTGCGCGCCCCTGTGGCCGAACCGGGCCTCGACCTCCCCCCGGCCGAGGCGACGCCGTTTTCCCTGCCCGACCTGCCGGTCTCCATCGCGATCGACCGCACCGCGATCGATCGGGTCAGCCTCGGCCCCTCCTTCATCGGAACGCCGGTCGAACTGTCGGTGCAGGGCTCGGCCCGGCTTGCAGGCGGCGACGGGACGACCGATGTCGAGATCACCCGCCTCGACGGGCCGCGCGGGGTCTTCGACCTTGCAGCAAGCTACGGCAACGAGACGCGGATCCTGTCGCTGTCCCTGCTGCTCGAGGAAGACCCCGGCGGTCTTGCCGCCAACCTCCTGAACATCCCCGGCGCGCCCCAGCTGCGCCTCTCGGTCGCCGGCGAGGGGCCGATCGACGATTTCACCGCCGAGATCGCGCTCGACAGCGACGGGGAGCCCCGGCTTGCCGGGACCGTGGCGACCCTGGTCTTTCCCGACAGCGGCGTGCGCCAGGTGACCGCCAGCCTCGGCGGTGACATCACGCAACTGTTCCTGCCCGACTACCGCCCCTTCTTCGGGCCCGAGGTGGGGCTGGACACGCGGCTGCGGCTGATGCCGGACGGCGCGATCACCCTCGACACGCTCTCGGTCACGGCGGCTGCGCTGCGCCTTTCCGGCGACATGGCGCTGGAGCCGGGCGGGCGGCCCAGCGCCTTCGCGCTGACGGGGCGAATCGCCGACCCCGCAGGCGGGGGCCCCGTGCGCCTGCCGATCCCCGATGCGGAGATCACCATCGACACGGCCGATATCGCGGTCTCCTACGACCGTGCTGCGGGCGACGCCTATCGCGCGTTCGCCGTGGCCAGCGGCCTCGACCTCGGTCCCGCCACCGTCGGCACGATCCGCATCGATGCCGACGGCGAGATCGTGGAAACCGCGGACGGCCTTTCGGTCAGCGCCCCCCTTCGCGTGGCGCTCGAAGGCCTGCAGCACGAGGACCCCGCGCTGCAACGGGCGCTGGGCTCGGTCGCGCAAATAGCCGCGCGCCTCGGCTGGCGCACCGGCCAGCCCGTGACGCTCGAAAACCTCGACGCACGGGCCGGTGACCTGGCGCTGACCGGCGACGCGACGCTTGACTTCGCCGAGGCGCAGCTGACCCTGGCAACCGGCCTCGCCGCGCAGGCGGGCGACCTGTCGCGCTTCGCCGCCGTCGCCGGGCAACCGCTGGCAGGCCAGCTTGCCGCCACGCTTCAAGCCGAGGCCGAGCTTCTGTCCGGCGCCTTCGACCTCGTCCTGACAGGCACGGGCACCGAACTGCGCATCGCCGACGCTCTCCCCCCGCGGCTTTTCGCGGGGGACACCCGGCTGACGCTGTCGGCGCTTCGCGACGAAACCGGCCTCACACTGCGCGAGCTGACGCTCGACGGGCGCGAGGCGACGCTCTCGGGCACCGGCCGCCTCGGCCCCGACGGCGCGGTGCTCGACTTCGACGCGCGGCTGGCCAACGTGGGCCTCTTCACCGACACGCTCAGCGGGCCGGTCTCTGCCCGGCTCGACACGACGCGCGGCCCGGGCGATGACGCGCCCTGGCGCCTGACCGCCAACATGTCGAGCGGCGCGGGCATCACCGCCGATATCGCCGGTTCCGTCGCAGCCGATGCCGCCACGGCGGACCTGACGGCGCGCGGCCAGCTGCCCCTTGCGCTCGCCAACCGCGCGCTCGCCCCGCGCAGCATCTTCGGCACGCTCGGCTTCGACCTGCGCCTGAACGGCGCCCCGTCGCTTGCCGCCCTGTCGGGCACGTTCCGCACCGGCGACGCCCGCGTCACCCTGCCGACGCTTCAAACCGCGCTCGAGGGTGTCTCGGCCACCGGCCAGCTTTCGGGAGGGCGGGTCACCTTCTCCACCGATGGCACGCTCGGCAGCGGCGGCAGGGTCTCGGCGGCGGGCAGCGTGGGCCTGACCGCCCCCGGCCTGCCCGCACAGATCGACGTCAGCGCCCGCGACCTGCGCCTTGTCGACCCCACGCTCTACGACGCCCGGATCGACCGCGCCGATATCTCGGTCAATGGCGCGCTGACGGGCGCGCTGCAGGTCAGCGGCGATGTCGCCCTCGGCGAAACCGAACTGCGCGTGCCCGAAAGCGGCCTTGGCGCCTCGGCGCCGATCCCTCCGATCACCCACACCGCGGAAACCGCCGGTGAGCGGCGGACCCGCATCGCCGCGGGCCTCGGGCCGCAGGCGGATGGCGCGGGCGGCGGCGGCGGCTCTCAGCGCATCGGCCTCGACCTGACCATCTCGGCGCCCGGGCGCGTGTTCATCCGCGGTCGTGGCCTCGATGCGGAACTGGGCGGGCAACTGCGCATCGGTGGCACCACCGCCAACGTCATTCCCGCGGGCCGCTTCGACCTGATCCGCGGGCGGCTGTCCGTGCTCGGCACCCGTCTCGACCTGACCGAGGGCTCGGCCAGCCTGCAGGGCAGCTTCGATCCCTTCATCCGCCTGCGCGCCACGTCCCGCGCGGGCGAGTACCAGATCACCATCGACCTCGAAGGCCCTGTCAGCGCACCCACGATCAGCCTTGGCTCCAGCCCCAGCCTGCCGGAAGACGAGATCCTCGCCCAGCTTCTCTTCGGGCGCTCGGTCTCGTCGCTCTCGCCGGTGCAGCTTCTGCAGATGGCCGATGCCGCGGCCTCGCTTGCGGGCGGCGGAAGCGAGGGCGGCCTTTTCGCCAACCTGCGCGAGAACCTCGGCCTCGACGATCTCGACATCCAGACCGACGCCGAGGGCAACGCCGCCCTGCGCGCCGGGCGGTACCTGTCGGACAACATCTATACCGACGTGACGGTCGGCGGCGAAGGCGATGCGAACATCTCGCTCAACATCGACCTGACGCCGAACATCACGGCGCGCGGCAGCTTCTCCTCGGACGGCTCGTCCAGCCTCGGGGTGTTCTTCGAGCGCGATTACTGAGGGATCGCCGGGCAAGCGGAAATTCCCGCGCGACCCCCGTTGACAGCCCCGCGGACCGGCTATATCAGCCGCCCTCACGACACCGGCCCAGGTGGCGGAATTGGTAGACGCGCTGGCTTCAGGTGCCAGTGATCGAAAGGTCGTGGAGGTTCGAGTCCTCTCCTGGGCACCAAAACCCCGAGGGAAATCAAGAATTTCCGGGGTTTCCGCCCGACATCGAAACAGTTTCGGATGCAGTGCAGGCCAGCGGCGTGCTGCGCGGGCTTGCGGGCCTTGGCGAGGCAGCTAGACTTGCGGTCTTTGCCAGTGTCGATGGTTGTCGGTCCCGCATCATGTTTCTTATGGTTTTCGCCGCGTTCTTCGGCGCTTATCTCGCAGCCCTGCTCCTGGCGCCGACAATGCCGCCCGGCTTCTTCTGGGGGCTGTCATCGCTGCTGATGCCGGCCATCGAAATCGCGGCCGCGGTCTTTACATCCCGGACCCTGCTGATCGCGCTGCGGCGGTATCACCCCTGGCTCGCAGCACTCTCGGCAGTCATCCCCCTGGCGCTTCTGACCGCGATCTATTTCAGCCAGTTCGCATCGCTCTACCTGTCGGGGGGCTACCTGACCGCGCTCGCTCTCGAGAACATGCGCGAAATCCAGTTCATCCGCTCTCCCACCCTGACCGCTTCCATCGCGGCACTGGTGATCCTGTTCGCAGGTATCACCCTGTGGCTGGCCGGATCGGCGCCGGACCCCGGGCCGAAACGGCCCGTCCTGCGCATGCTGGGGCTGGTCACGCTCTGGGTTCTCGCCGTCGCGCAGGTCGACGCAAGCTCCAGGAGTTCCGAGATCGTGGACCTCCAGCCGGATCTCTCGCCTGCCAGCGCGCTCTACAGGGCGCACAGAAGCGTACGCCTCGCCGAGATCGAGGCGCAGGCCCTCGCAACCTACGCAGCGCGTGCGCGCAGAGGCGACTATGCCGGCATCGCCGCCTTCGATCCCGACCTGCCGCAACCGTTCCGCCGTGTCACCGATTTCACCGCCCCCCTGCCGTTCCCCGGCACGGTGCCGGACGGCGTTCGCCCCAACATCGTCGTCATCTTCATGGAGGGCTTTTCCGCGCGGCTTATGGAAAGCTACGGCGGGCGCATTCCGGGTCTGACGCCGAACCTCGATGCGCAGGCCGGGCGCTTCATGCTGGTCGATGACTATTTCGGCCACTCGGCCGCCACCTATCGCGGGATCATCGGCCAGGTGTCTTCCGGGCACCTCAGGCATGGGGGCGCACATTGGGAGGAGGGGTTCGGCACGGACGAGGCGGGCGCTGCCGCCTTCGGCCGGACCCTGCCCGAAATCCTGGGCGAACGCGGCTACGAGACGGTCTTCCTGACACCCGATCACCCCGAAAACCCCTGGGTCGGCACGCTTGGAACGATCGGCTACGAACAGGTCTACCACTTCGACAACATCGCCGAGCTGCTCGGCACCCAACCACAGGAGGAACCGCCGGTTCCCGGTGTTCCGGATCGGGACATGATGGCGGCGCTCCGGGCATTCCTGTCCCGGCACGACGGGTCTGCACCCGTCTTCCTGGGCGTGTACAACGCCGGAACGCACGCCTTCATGGATACGCCCGACGGCAAGCAGAGGTTCGGGACCGGCGACAACGCCATGTTGAACCGGATGCACGAATACGACACCGCGATCGCACCCTTCCTCGATGCCTTCTTCGCGTCACCGCGTGCGCAGGACACGATCCTCATCATCACGGCCGACCACGCGACCTACCCCGAGCCACCGACCGTTGCCGCCTTCGACGGCGCGGATTACGCGCCCTATTTCATCGGCCGGATTCCCTTGATGATCCACTCGCCCTACCACGACCTGCCGGGCCGGTTCGACGCGGGCACCCGAACCTCGGTCGATTTCGCGCCGTCCCTCCTGCACCTTCTGGGGCTGACGGGCGTCGATCACGCCTTTCTCGGGGCCTCGATCTTCGATCGCAGCTGGTCGCCGGGGCTTCAGGTCTCGGCCATCGGGAACGACCTCTACGCCCTGGGCGGCCCGCGCCACGTCGAACGCCTCGCGGACACGCCCCTGACGGAGGCGCAAGCCCGCATGGAGGACGTGATCCGGTACTACTACGCCATCCAGCGACGCGGTGCGCTGTTTCAAAGGTGACCGGCGGTCCTTCCTGCCTGTCCCGGCGCAGCGGTACCTTGCGCCACGGGCATCCGACGACATTGCCCTGTCGGCATCATTGTGCGAGGTCAAACGCGCGGCGATGGGAATCACGACACACCCGGACAGGGCACCTGCTTTCACGCCGTCGACGGTCGATGAAAGGTGTGTCAGTGGGGTCGCGTGTCATCCGGGCACCGGGCCTTCCGCCCCGCCTCCGCACCTGCGACACGAAAGGGACAGCGCCTTGGCCATCCATCTCTACCAGAACGATCTGCCCGACGATCTCGACCTTGGCCCTGCCGTGGCGATCGATTGCGAAACGATGGGTCTGAACCCGCACCGCGACCGGCTTTGCGTGGTGCAGCTCTCCTCGGGTGACGGCAATGCCCATCTGGTGCAGGTCGCCAAGGGCCAGACCGAGGCGCCGAACCTCGCGCGGCTGCTGACCGACCCCTCGGTGCTCAAGCTCTTCCATTTCGGGCGCTTCGACATCGCGGTGATGTATCACGCCTTCGGCGCGCTGGCCGCGCCGGTCTATTGCACCAAGATCGCCTCGAAACTCGTGCGCACCTACACCGACCGGCACGGGCTCAAGTTCCTGTTGCAGGAACTGCTCGAGGTCGACATCTCCAAGCAACAGCAAAGCTCGGACTGGGGCGCCGCCCGGCTGACCGACGCGCAAAAGGCCTATGCCGCGTCCGATGTGCTCTACCTTCACCGCCTGAAATCCGCGCTTGACGAGATGCTGGAGCGCGAAGGCCGCACGGCCACCGCGCAGGCCTGTTTCGACTTCCTGCCCGCGCGCGCGCAGCTCGACCTCGCCGGATGGCCCGAGATCGACATCTTCTCGCATTGATCCGCCGATGGCCGCGCCAAACCGATATTCCACGGTCGTCACCTGGGTGAAGGTGGCCCTGCCGCTCCTGGCGCTGGCGCTTCTGTCGACGATGTTCCTGTTCTCGCGCACGCCCAACCCCGACGAGGCGCTGCCCTTCGCCGAGGTGGACATCGCCGAACTGGTGCGCGAACAACGCCTCTCGCAGCCGCGGTTTGCCGGCACGCTCGAGGACGGGCGCGCCGTCACCCTTGTCGCCGCCACGGCCGCGCCGGAACCGACCAATCCCAACCGCATCCACCTGACCGAGGTGGAGGCAAACGTGACCCTCTCGGCAGAGGACCGGATCGTCGTCACCGCCCGCGACGGCGACATCGACCTGGCGGCGCGCAACGTTTCGCTCGATGGGCAGGTCTCGGCCCGGACGACCTCGGGCGTGTCGCTGGGCACCGAGCGGCTGACCGTCGCGATGGAGACCATGCGCCTCGCGGCTCCCGGCGCGATCGAGCTCGGCGGCGCCGGCATCACGCTGACCGCCGGCGCGATGGAAATGACCGGCCCGGAGGGCGAGGCTTTCCTCAGTTTCACTGGCGGCGTTCGCCTGCTATACGACCCCGGAACTCGCTGAGTAGACGTCATGACCCTGCGCCACCTTCTTCACACGGCCATCCTGGCCATCGCCCTTGCCGCCACCCACCCGGCTGCCGCCCAGGTGGGGATCGGTTTCGGCGGTGTGGCACATGATGCCGACCAGCCGGTCGAGGTGACCGCCGACAGCCTGTCGATCGACCAGACCAACGGCCGCGCCGTCTTCGAGGGCAATGTCATCATCGTGCAGGGCGACCTGCGCATGGCCGCGGGCCGGGTCGAGGTGGTCTATTCCGATGGCGCCGATGGCGGCGCCGTCCAGGAAGTCATCGCCTCCGGCGGTGTCCTCGTCGCCCGCGGCGCCGATGCGGCCGAGGGGGTCGAAGCCCGCTACGACATCGCCTCGGCGCTTCTGACGATGTCGGGTGACGTGCTGGTCACGCAGGGCGCGACCGCCATCGCAGGCGACAGCATGACCATCAACATGACGACCGGAAACGGCACGGTCGACGGGCGCGTTCGCACGGTGCTCGACCCCGGGAACAACTGATGGACGCCGCAAAGCCCTCCTTTACCGTGACCGCGGGGGGTCAGGGTCTCGTCGTGCACCGGCTGCGGAAAAGCTACCGCCGCCGTCCGGTGATCCGCGACGTCTCGCTGGAACTCGCCCGCGGCGAGGTGGTGGCGCTGCTTGGCCCCAACGGCTCGGGCAAGACCACGTCTTTCTACTGCATCGCTGGCCTGATCACGCCCGACGGCGGTACCGTCACCATCGACGGGCAGGACGTGACGCTCTTTCCGATGTATCGCCGCGCGCGGGCGGGCATCGGCTACCTGCCGCAGGAAATGTCGATCTTCCGCGGCCTCTCGGTCGAAGACAACATCATGGCCATCCTCGAGGTGGTCGAGAAGGACCGCAAGACCCGGCAGGACCGGCTGGAAGAGCTGCTGTCCGAGTTCTCCATCGGCCACCTGCGCCGTGCGCCCGCCCTGTCGCTTTCGGGCGGCGAACGCCGCCGCGCCGAGATCGCGCGCTGCCTTGCCTCGAACCCCCGCTACGTGCTGCTGGACGAGCCCTTCGCCGGCGTCGACCCCATCGCCGTGGGCGACATCCGGCACCTGGTGCAAGAGCTCAAGACACGCGGCATCGGCGTGCTGATCACCGATCACAACGTCCGCGAAACGCTCGAGATCGTGGACCGCGCCTACATCCTGCATGACGGCACCATCATCAAGTCCGGCACCCCCGACGAGGTGGTCCGCGACGAGAACGTGCGCCGCGTCTACCTCGGGCAGAGCTTCCGCATCACCTGACAGCGGGCGACACCGCTTTGCGTTGACAGAGCCCCCGCTCCGTCGCCTAATGGGTGTGATGTTCGCGTTCGCTTCATCCCAGATCCCCCCGTCCGGCACCCGGACGCAGGTCCGCTCAAACGGCCCCGGATCGCTCATACCAAGACGCAGCCGAACAGCCTCACGCACGAGGCGGGCCGCCCATTCCGGGCCGGCCACAGCCCAGTGCGCCTGAAGTCCGGAGGACCCATGCGCTATCAAATCAGTGGAAAACAGATCGACATCGGCGAGGCGCTGCAAAGCCATGTGCAGGACAGCCTCGGCACCGTGGTCGAGAAATTCTCGATGCGCCCGACAGATGCGACCGTGATCTTCTCGAAATCCGGTGCCGAATTCGTCTGCGAGGCGACGATCCACCTCTCCACCGGGCTGACGGCTTCGGCCAAGGCCCATGCGCATGAAATCTACGCCGCATTCGAGGCCAGCGCCGAGAAGATGGAAAAGCAGCTGCGCCGCTACAAGCGTCGCCTAAAAGACCATCACCGCGATAGGCAGGACCCCGTTGAAACCTTCGGGGCGGCCATGTATGTCCTCGCCCCATCCGGTCACGACGCCGAGGAGCAGGAGCCGGAGGACCTGCAGCCGATCATCGTGGCAGAGATGGAGACCAAGATCCCCTCCCTGTCGGTCGGCGAAGCGGTGATGCAGATGGAACTGGCGGGCGCACCGGTGCTGGTGTTCCGCAACGAGGGGCATAACGGGGTGAATGTCGTGTATCGGCGTGACGACGGAAACGTCGGCTGGATCGACCCCCCCGCCAAGTGAGACAACGGCGCGGCGCTGGCCTGAACGGGCCCGCCGCGCGTAACCGATCCGGCTTCAAGGGTCGCGAAGGGGATGGGATGAACCTGTCGTCGCTGCTGAAACCTCGCGCCGTGAAGGTGCTGAGCGATGTGACCAGCAAGAAGCGCCTGATGCAGGGAATCGCGGATCTCGCGCATGACCTGATCGGCCTGCCCAGCGGGCAGATCTTCGACGCGCTGCAAGAACGCGAAAGCCTCGGGCCGACCGGCGTGGGCCATGGCGTCGCCCTGCCGCATGCGCGGCTTGCCGACCTGACCGAGGTGCATGGCGCCTTCCTGCGGCTGGAACGACCGATCGAGTTCGACGCAGCCGACCGGCAGCCCGTCGACCTCGTCTTCGCGCTCTTCGCGCCCGCCGACACCGGCGTCGATCACCTCAAGGCGCTGGCGCTTGTCTCACGCACGCTGCGCGACCCGGCGCTCTGCACCAAGCTGCGCGCGAACACCGACGCGGCGACGCTGCACACGCTTCTGACCGAGCACGTGGCGAGCAAGGCCGCCTGACGGCGGCCGGCACCTCACATCTTGTTCCAGCGCGGAAAGCCAAGCGTCAGGTAATCGCGCCTGTAGGCGTCGATCGCCGCCTTCTCGATCTTGCCGTCATAGACCTTGGCCAGCGGCACCGGGCCCGGCACGCCCTCGGCACGCGGCTCGGGCGCGTCCGCCACGCCCACCGCGCGCGCCAGATCGGGCAGCGCGGTTGCCATCTCTTCCTCGCGCACAAGGTGATGCGGCTGCGCCACCTGCCCCATGCCCTGAAGGATCGCCCCCTGCGAGGCCCAGGCCGCATCGATCCGAACGCTGGTCTGCCCGGCGAGGTTCATCTTCAGAAACTCGAGGAACCCGGCGAAAGCCGCCTTCTGCTCCTCCACGCTCCAGCCGTCACCGGGGGCCGCGCCGGGAATGGGCAGCTTGTAGCGCTGCCGCAGGATCTTGCGCGGATCGGCATAGGCGGGCCGATCATCGGACAGGATGAACCGGTTGAACGTCACGTAGGCCCGCTTCACCGGGTGCCGCAGCACCGTGAAACTGCGGTAGCCCGGATGATCCTTCATCCACTGTTTCAGGTCCTTCTGCGTCATCTTCCGCAAAAGCCCCTCGCGCCCGACGCCGCCGATCTCGGCCATCCAGTCGAGCACCGCCTGCTCCGGCGCGCCCTTGATCGGCATGAACAACAGCCCAACCTCGGGATGCGCCACGAAACCGGGAACCGAGGCTCCGCGCACCGGCTCGGCATCCGCGCTCGCCGTCAGGCCGAACCGGTCCACGTCGCGCAGCGCCGCGATCATCTCGTCGTAA
The DNA here is from genome assembly GCA_965661995.1 of Roseicyclus sp. GTDB lineage: Bacteria > Pseudomonadota > Alphaproteobacteria > Rhodobacterales > Rhodobacteraceae > Roseicyclus. The sequence continues at coordinate 10,395 of CBFIFZ010000009.1, read as the reverse complement.
TTCTCGACCTTCTCCGACAGATCGCCGGGGTTCTGCCGCTTGAGCTTGTTCGAGGCCGCCTCGATCCGCCCCTCGGACCCGAGGAACGCCGCCAGCCCGTTCAGCACCTCCGCGTCGTTGATATCCTCGTAGCGGATCAGGAAGGCCCCCTGCCCACCCACCTGCAGCCCCCGGCGCAGCCGATCCTGAAAGGCCGCCAACCGGTCGGTCAGCTCGGCGAATTCCTCCGCATCGAAGCGGATCTGCGCGCTCTTGCGGTTCTTGGCGTCCGTCAGCCGCCATTGCCCCGTCGCCGTGGCGATCTTGCGGCTGACGTAGCTGTCCAGCGGATTGCGCGTCAGGATCACCTTGGCGATCCGCGGATCGGGCAGCACCCGGTCGACCACGCGGTCGTCATGGTCGTGGAACAGCCGGAAGCCCGGCACCCCCTCGGTCCCCTCGATGATCCGGTCCAGCAGACCCAGCGGATCGGCCTCGCGCCGGTCCATGTCATAGCCCATCAACTCGAACCGGTTGTGATGGCCGAGGAAGGTGGGGTTGTAGACCTCACCGTAGCAGGTCACGTCGGGCAGGGCGTTCAGGTTGTCTTCCAGGTAATTGGACCCGGTCCGCATCTCGGCGAACAGGACGAAGGCGTCGTATCGGCGGTCGGCCATGGATCAGGTCACCAGGTAGGGGCGGTTGCGGTCCGCGGGCGGCCGGTGGGTCGGCCCCTCCATCGGGTAGTCGCCGACGGTCAGCGGGTTCATCCCCTGGTTCTTGAGCGATTGCAGGAAACCGGCGAAGCCCGACAGGTCGGCCATCCGCGGCGCCTCGGTCAGGCGCATGGCGTTCGCCCCCTCCATCGCGTCGAGGATGCCCTGCAGATGCTCCATCGGTTCCTCGATGAATTCGGCCAAGGTCCAGATACGGATGTCGGCACGGCTGCGCACGTGGCGCAGCGTGTTCACGAAATCCACCTCGCGGCGCTGCATTTGCGCCGCATCCTGCCGGATCTGCGAGAAATTGCGGTTCGACTTGTAGAGCTGGACCGCCCAGGCCCCCGTGATCACCGAGATCTGCGCATTCGCATCCGACGCCATGAAGGCCCCGGCCTGCTGGTTGTCGCGCGGCCCGAACATGAAGACCTGCCGCTCGCCGCGCGTGTTCCAGATCAGGTTCGTCAGGAACCCCTCGGGGTTGTAGTCGCGCAAGGCGGCGTTGGCCGACAGGCACCCGGCGTAGATCGGCGCGTCACCGGCGAAGCGGGCACGCGTCGGGTCGAAGATGTTGCCATGCACCCCCGTGGCCAGCCGCCGCGACAGCCAGGTCTCGAAATCCTCGAACAGGTCGTTGAACCCCTGGAACACCGAATAGGGCGCGGCGGTCTTGCCGTTCTCCCAGTCGGGGTTGGGATAGCGGCTGTGCATGTAAAGCCCCGGCCTCCCCCGCGTCCGCCGCTCGAGCGCACGGGAAAAGACACGGTCGATCTTGCCCGGCGCGGGTTCCGCCATGCGGCTGACCGAGGCGTCATCGGCAAGGAAGGTGGAGTAAAGCCTGTTCGCCTTGGGCCAGATCTTGCGCGCGACGAAACAGTCCGACCGCCGCAAGAGATGCAGGTGATCGTCGTAGAAGACATGTGGCTTGCCCTGGAAATCGAACTTCGACAGCGTCAGCGACCGGCTTTCGATCGAGCGCGAGTAGTTGCGCACCAGCGTCTGGTAATAGCTTTCGTCCGGGATCCACACGAGGCTGAAGAACCGCTCAAGCTCGCGCCGCCGCGGGTCTTCAAGGATCGCCGTCAGCGTCTGCCGCGTCAGGCACCACCATTGGCTGCCCAGGTGCGGCACCACGCCCTCGGGAAGCTTGCGCTTGAACCCCACCTTGCGCTGCAGGTCGACGTAACGGTCGAACAGGAACCTGTGCCGCTTCCACGAGAAGGGGAAGCGCAGGTTGAACCGCTCGTCGTTCAGCCCGCCCATCGTCCAGTCCACGTCCCGGATCGTGACGCTTTCGATGAAATCCGTCATCGGCCGCGCGGCGAGATAGGCGCGCAACTCGTCCACCGGCCTCAGCGGCAGGCAGGAGCCCGACGAAAGGTAGACATGCCGCACACCCGGAAACTCGGCCAGCAGCTGCTCCGACGCCGCCTGCGAGGCCTGCACCAGCGACCAGGTCCCCCATTCGCAGTGAACACGGCGCGAAAAGCGCACGTTCTCCAGGTCCGACAGCTCCTTTCGGAACGCTTCGAACCGCTTGCGCTTCACCTGTTTGTCGACATGGATCACCACCGGGCAATCCCGTTCGGCCCAGTGCCGCGCCACCTGCGCCGCGCGGTGCAGCGCGGTGTGGCACAGCATGACGAAGCCCAGCGTGCTCATGCCCAGTTCCCCTTGGACATGAGGCCCAGGATCTCGAGCTGGCGCCAGTTGATGTAGCGTTCCGACCACTTGGTCCAGAAATCGGGGTTCTCGTTCAGCCCCGCATGATAGGCCCGGTACTCGGCCGAGGCCGCGTAATGCTCGCGCCGCTCCAGCTCTTCGGCGGCCTTCTCGGTGAAGGTGTCGAGGAACTTGGCATGCAGCAGCACCCCCGAGGTCTTTTCGCCCCCCCATTCGTCGTAGACGAGGTTCAGCCCCCGCGGCAGAAGCATGTGGGTCGAGCTGGCATAGGCATAGCTCTTGTGCCACTTCACCAGCGGCACCTTGTTCAGCGCCGGCGCCTTGCCGGGCTGGTCGGTGAAGAAGGACCGCGCCCGCGGCCCGCCCTGGATCCACAGGTTGCCATACTGCCAGTTGCGCTGGATCACGTAATTGCCCGGGTCGAACCAGCAGGCGATCTCGAACGGGTCCTGCCCCTCGGCATAGGGTTGGGCCGTGATCGGCCCCTTGGGGTACATGTCGAGCAGCATCGCCCCGAAGCTCTTGATCGACGAGGCGTTCAGCCAGTCGGTCAGCGCCGGGATCGGCCGCGTATCGCTGAACGGGTAGACGAGAAACTCGTCCGGATCGACGACAAGGCACCAGTGCTGATGCCCGTAAAGCCGCAGAAGCCGGTTGATCCAGTCCATCCCGAAGCGCGACCGCTTGTAGCTGGCCGGTGTCGTCCAGACCGAGCAATCGGGCTGTTCGGCCAGGTATTCCCGCGTCCCGTCATCGCTGTCGTTATCGACGAACAGGAAATGCGAGACGCCCCTGTTACGGTAATAGTTGAGGAAGTACTTCAGCCGGACCTTCTCGTTCCGGAGCGTGCAGAAACACAGCACGTCCTGCGGCCCGATGGCATCGGTGCGGTTGGCGACGACACGCAGGGACCGGCTCTTTCGCCAGGCGCGAACGAGGTATTTCTTGCGCTCCAGGCGCAATGCATACCGTTTCACCGCCTTCATTCACGAACCTTCCACTCGATGAAGCGCCAGCGCTGCGCCGACCTCGTCAAAATGCCCCGGCCAGTCCGGCAGGCTCGGCGTCAACGGACGCGGCAACTCGGCCATACCCAGCATGTGTTTCTTAATCGTTGTCACCCAAGAATATGTGTCTGTAACGTCCAGGTAAACTGCGCTGTTGCCCATGGTCTCTCGGAACACCGGCAGGTCGCTGCAGATCGGCAACGCTCCGGCGCGCAGCGCCTCGAGCGGCGGATAGCCATAGCCCTCGGCCAGCGACGGGAACAACAGCGCCGTCGCCTCCGCCAGATGGGTGCGCAACTCAGCCTCGGGCAGCGCGCCATGAAGGTGGATCGACCGCCCCAGAAGCGGATGCGACCGCAGGCGCGCCATCAGCCCCTCGACCCGCCAGCCGACCGGCCCGATGATGTGCAGATCGGGCATCCGGTCGGGCGGCAGCTCATCGGCCAGCCGCTCCCATGCATCGAGGATCATCGCGTGGTTCTTGCGCGGCTCGATCGTGCCGAGCATCACGAAGCGATCCTTCCGGCGCGCCACATCCGGCAGCGCCCCCGGTGCCGGGTCCAGCCCCAGGTGCGCCACGACGCAGGGCGGGCGAGCGTCCCTGTCCTGCCAATGCGCGGCAAGGTCGGCCTCGGTCACGGCCGAATTGCAGATCACCAGGTCGGCATGGCGCGCGACGCGCGCGATCCGCCCCGCGAACCGCGCGGGCATGCCATGCTCCACCAGGTCGGGATGGGTGATCGGAATAAGGTCATGCACCAGCACGGCGACCCTCGCCCCCGCGGCGGCGGAAAAGGCCCCAAGCGTCGCCTCCGACAGGTTCGCGTGCCCGGTGTTGAGGTAGGTGAACCCGGCGCCACTCCGGCGGATCATCCGCGACAGGCCGCCGGGAAGGCACCTGTCGCAGGCCAGGCCGCGCAGCAGGGATTCGACCCTGTGCCGCGGCTCAGAGCCTTTTCCATAGGCACGTGACAGAAGATCGCCCCGCGCCGGAAGATCGGCCTCGCCCCGCAAGACCCGCGCCAGCACCTTGCCGCCCTCCGGGCCGAGCAAAAGGTAACCCCGCGTCGAGCGGAGCAGGAACCGCGTGTCGCGCGCCCCCTGTTCGAGAAGATGGTCGAGATAGGCCGCCTCGACACGGTCGATGCCGGTCAGCACCCCGCGCCCCGCCCGGCTGACGAGGCGCGTCACATCGAGCCAGATCGGCCCTGCCTGGCCCAGACCACCGGACAACCGGACCAGCCGCCGACCCTACTGCGCCGCGTTGCGCGACGATATCAGGTCGCTGAGGTAATCGGTGAACTCGTCGCGCAGATCCTCGCGCGCCATGGCAAAGGCGACGGTCGCCTGCAGGAACCCGGCCTTCGAACCGCAATCGAACCGCTGCCCGCGGAAGCGGAAGCCATAGACGTTGTCCGACGTCTCGATCTCCTGCGCGATGGCGTCGGTCAGCTGCACCTCGCCGCCCGCACCGGATTTGATCTTGGTCAGGTTGTTCATGATGTCGGGCGTCAGGATGTAACGCCCGATCACCGCCAGGTTCGACGGCGCCGTGCCCTTCTCGGGCTTTTCGACCATACCCTTCACGGAAACGACAGAACCCATGTCTTCCTTGATGTCGAGGATGCCGTAGGAAGACGTCTTTTCCGAAGGCACCTCCATCGCGGCGACCATGTTGCCGCCGGTTTCGGCATGCGCCTCGACCATCTGCTGCAGACAGGGGGTTTCGGCGGCGATCACGTCATCGGGCAGGATCACGGCAAAGGGCTCGTCCGACAGAAGCCGCCGCGCGCACCAGACCGCGTGGCCCAGGCCAAGGGCCTTGTGCTGGCGGATATAGGCGATCGCGCCGGAATCCATGTTGGTGGTCTTCAACGTCTCGAGCAGGTCGGTCTTGCCCTTCTTGCGAAGCGCCGCCTCCAGCTCGGGGGCGTGGTCGAAGTAATCCTCCAGCGCGGATTTCCCGCGCGAGGTCACGAAGATGAACTCGCGAATGCCGGCCGCGCGCGCCTCGTCGATGGCGTACTGGATCAGCGGCCTGTCGACGAGCGTCATGATCTCCTTCGGCACCGACTTGGTCGCAGGAAGGAACCGGGTCCCCAGACCCGCGACCGGAAAAATGGCTTTCGTTACTCGCTTCTTCATAACTGCGCTCCCTCAACCGCGGCGTTATATATCGCCGCGTCCCTGTGACACTCGGTACCCGCACCCCGTGTGATACCCGTTCATGCCTTCGGAATAAACGGATATTCAGGCTATTTTGGGCCACAAAAGTGTGCCAGCCCCTCCCATTCGCGCCGTCTGCGCGAAATAGGATAGGCCAGCTGCAGCCTTGGTTCGCTGCGCCGTGCCGGACCGAAAAGGCCGCCACGCTGTTCCCACCACCCGCCTTCGGTGAAGGCGCGGCGATGCTTCCGCGGCGATGGCTCCAGCAGCAGGATCACCGTCGGCACCCCCGCGGCCACCTGCGCCGCCGCCTCGGCGCGGATCGGCCCGGCGCGATGCAGCCAGCCGTCAAGGCGCCGCGCAGGCGGCGGCAACTCGGTCCGCATTGCGGCAAAACTCCGGCCCGCCTCCGCCACCTCGGGCACCTCCGAGGGACGCACCCGCCCCGCCGCAACGCCTTCGGCAAGGCTCTCCATCAGCCGCCGTATCTCCTCCGGTCCAAGCTTGCGCTTGCGCGCCAGCCGCAGAAGCCGCGCACGCTGCGCCGCCTCCAACTCGGCCAGCGCCGCCTCCATGCCCTCCGGCGCATGCTTGCGCAGGAACAGCGCCGAAGAGGCGCCGATATCGAACAGGTCGAGCGGCACACGATCCTCGCGCCGCCGCGCGCTTGCGGCGAAGCCGTGATGCACCACGGCATCGGGCAGATACCGCATCCCCAGGCCCTCGCCCGCCAGCCGCAGCGCCAGGTCCGTCTCGTCGAGGTAGAAGGCAAAACCAGTGTCGAACCCGCCGGTTCGGGTCAATACATCGCGCCTCAGCGCCATGTTCGTGCCATGCAGCTTCCGCGCCTCGCCCGGCCCCGGCTCTTCGCCCTCGCCAAGCCACCGATCGCGGCCAAGCGCATCGACTGCCATGCGCCCCCATTGCAGCGAGAACCCGTTCCGCCCGATCACCGGCCCGGTGACGGCGGCAGCATCTGACGTCTCGAAACCGCCCAACAGAGCCTCCGCCCATCCCGGTTCCGGCACCGCGTCATCGTCGATGAAGCCCACCACCTCGCCCGCCGCCGCCGCGATCCCCGCGTTCCGCGCAGCCGAGATGTTCGCCTTCTCCTGCGCCAGCAGCACGAGGCGCTCGGCCATCGGCACCCCGCGCGCCACCGTCAGCCCGTCGGCATCGGCCACCACGATCACCTCGAACCGGACCGAGCGCATCTGGCCCAGCGCCGTCAGACACCGCGCCAGCGCCCTTGGCCGGCCCCAGCTGACCACCACGACGCCAAGGCGCGGCGCGCCCATCAGGGCAGGCCCATCTCGGCCAGCATCCCCTCGATCCGCGGGATGTCCTCGGGGTTGTTCAGCTCCCAGAACTTGGCGCCCCGCGCTTCGACCTCGACGCAGCGCACGGAATGCCCCGCCTCGAGGAAGCGCAGCTGTTCCAGCCCCTCCAGCGTCTCCAGCGGCCCGACCGTCCAGTCGGGATAGGCGTGCAGCGCCCAGGGGCGATAGGCGTAGACGCCCACATGGTGAAACACCGGCGTCGGCGTCTCGGGCGCATAACTCTCGGCGGTGTAGGGGATCACCTCCTTGGAGAAGTAGAGCCCCCGCATCGCGCTATCGACAACCGCCGTGGTCCCGCCCACGCGCCCGGCGGCGCGGTCGGCCTTGAGCGCGGAAAGCGTCTCGCCATCGCAGCGCAGGATCGGCGTGGCCACCGCGGCTTGCGCATCGGCGCGCAGCCCCTCGATCAGCGCCTCGAGGAACCAGGGCGGCGTCAGCGGCGCATCGCCCTGAAGGTTCACCACCATCTCGACGCCCTCGCCCAGCTGCGCCAGCGCCTCGGCGCAACGCTCCGTGCCGTTCCGCGCCTCGGAAGACGTCATCAGAACCTGCGCGCCGAAGCCGCGCGTGGCCTCGGCGATCCGCTCGTCATCGGTGGCGACATGGATCGCGTCGAAGGCGGGAACGGCGCAAGCGGCCCGCCAGCTGCGCTCGATCAGGCTTTGCGCCTGCCCGGTCGCACCCCGCAGCATGGCCAGCGGCTTGCCCGGATAGCGCGTCGAGGCGTAGCGCGCGGGGATGACGCAATGCACGCTCATGCCGGTTTCAGCTCCACGCCCGGCGCATGGGCGATGAAGAAACCGTTGGCGAAGCCCGGCTTTCCATAGGCAAAGGGCGCATGGTCCTCGAAGCGGATCACGTGGCCCCCCGCGCCCCTCAGCACCGCGTCGCCTGCGGCCGTGTCCCACTCCATCGTGCGGCCGAGCCGCGGGTAAAGATCGGCCTCGCCGGTCGCCACGAGACAGAACTTCAGCGACGAACCGGCGCTCTTCATGTCTTCCACGGCGTATTTCCCGATATAGTCATCCGTCGCCGCGTCACGGTGCGATTTCGACGCCACGACATAAAGCGCGGCATTGTCGGGCGTTCTGACCCCGATCGGCGTGACAGCGCCTGTTTCATCCGGATCGAACGGCCCCGCTTCCTCCACGCTGCGCCCCTCGGCATCGGTGTAGAAGAGCCGTCCCTTGGCGGGCGCATAGACCACCCCGCGCACCGGCACGCCATCCTCGACCCAGGCGATGTTCACCGTGAAATCACCCCGGCGCTGTACGAACTCCTTGGTGCCGTCCAGCGGATCGACGATCAGGAAACTGGTGACCTGCTGGTCATGGCTGCCCGATTGCTCCTCGGTCACCAGCGCCAGGTCGGGAAAGGCCGCGCGCAGGGCGGCCGAGATCAGCGCATCCGCGGCCTCGTCGGCCTCGGTGACGGGGCTGTCGTCGGATTTCGCCTTCACCTCGAAATCATCGGCCTCGTAAATCTCCATGATGCGGTCGCCCGCCTCGATCGCGGCCTTGCGGAACACCCGCATCAATTCTGCGTAATCCAAAAGCGCCTCCATTTGGCCTTGATTGAATGCTATGGCTTTGCGCGTTATCGTCGCCCGCGCCTACCGGAGCAAGGGCAGACCCGCATCAAGACGGGTTCGGGCAAGGGGACGGGGCAGGTCACGAGGCACGCGGTACATGTTCGAAGCCAGACGCAGACAATCCACGTTCAGCCTTGCGCTGAACATGCTCGAGCTGACCTTCATCGCCGCCGCGCGACAGGTGCGCCAGACCCATCGCAACGCGGTCTGGGCGATCCTGCTCAAGGTGATCCAGTCGCTCCTGTTCATCGCCGCCTTCTACGTGATGTTCACCGTTCTGGGTCAGCGCGGGGCCGCCGTGCGCGGCGACTTCATGCTGTATCTCCTGACGGGCATCTTCGCCTACCTCACCCACATCCAGGCCGTGAGGCAGGTGATGAGCGCCGAGGGTCCGACCTCCTCGATGATGCAGCACGCTCCGATGAACACGCTCGTCGCGATCCTGTCGACAGCGCTCAGTTCACTCTACACCCAGACGATGAGCCTTCTGGTGCTTCTTCTGGTGCTGCACACCATGTTCAACCCGGTCGTGATCCACGACTGGTCCAGCGCCTTCATGATGTTCCTGCTGGCCTGGGGTTCGGGCTGCGCCATCGGGCTCGTGCTGCTCGCGGCGAAACCCTGGATGCCGGACGCGGTCAACATCATACAGCTGGTCTACATCCGCGCCAACATGATCGCGTCGGGCAAGATGTTCGTCGCCAACATGCTGCCGTCTTCGGTCATCGTCTTCTTCGACTGGAACCCCCTGTTCCACGTCATCGACCAGGCGCGCGGCTTCGTCTTCGTGAACTACTTCCCGCATCACACGAACTGGCAATACGCGCTGTATTTCACGCTCGTGGTGCTGGTGATCGGCTTCATGGCCGAGGCCTATACCCGCAAGCACGCTTCCTCGAGCTGGGCGGCAGGGCGCTAATCCACCACCCGCAGCGTCAGGTTGATCCGCCCACCCCGCGGCAGCAGGGTCGAGCTGCCCCAGCGCACCCGGTCGATCCCGTGATGCACCAGCCGCGCGGCACCGCCCATCACCGCCACATCGCCCGAGCGCAGCCAGATCGACCGCGTCGGCCCGCCCCGCTCGATCCCGCCCACGCGGAACAGCGCCTCGTCGCCGAGCGAGATCGACACCACCGGCATGTCGAAATCCGCCTCGTCCCGGTCCTGGTGAAGGCCCATCTTCGCGCCCTCACCGTACCAGTTCACAAGGCAGCATTGCGGATCGCGGTCCACGCCGCTGACCGCCCGCCATACCGCCAGCACCGAGGCCGGGATCGGCGGCCAGTCCACGCCCGAAGGGTGCCGCGCCTCGTAACGGTAGCCTTTCCGGTCCGAGACCCAGCCATAACGCCCCGCCGCGGTCATCCTGACCGACATCTTCCGCCCGCGCGGCGTTTCCGGGGTAAAAAACGGTGCCGCCGCCACGACGCCGCGGATATCCGCGACCATCGCCGCCTGCGCGCCCGCGTCCAGCCAACCGGGCCAGACCGTCACGCCACCGACATCCACCGCGCTCTCCATGCGATTTTCCCCCGTTTTCCGCGCAGCAGCCCCGCTTGCAGGCCCCTGACCCCCCTCCTATATACCCTCCGAACCGGTCGGGCGTGCTTCCCGGCCAAATCAAACAGGATCACGAAGGCGGCATTGGGGGCCGAAGCGGACCCGACACCGCCCGTTCGCTTGAAAGAAGGGACCAGACCGACATGGCCAAAGTAATCGGGATCGACCTCGGCACCACCAACTCCTGCGTTGCCATCATGGACGGCAGCCAGCCCCGCGTCATCGAGAACTCCGAAGGCGCGCGCACGACGCCCTCCATCGTGGGCTACACCGAGGACGAGCGCCTCGTGGGCCAATCCGCGAAGCGGCAGGCGGTGACAAACCCCGAAAACACGATCTTCGCCGTCAAG
>CBFIFZ010000008.1:0-30907 GCA_965661995.1 Roseicyclus sp. | reverse complement strand
CCGGAAGGTTCACGGACTTCTTTGTCAGGGTTATACGGAAGTTGTTGACGCTGATCTGTCGCAATATTTCGACACGATCCCGCACGGGCCATTGATGCAATCGGTGGCGCGTCGGATTGTGGACCGGCACATGCTGCGTCTGCTGAAGATGTGGCTTGAGGCTCCGGTCGAGATCAGGACGACACCGGGTGCTCGGCGACTGACAGGTGGCAAGAGGCACAAGCGGGGAACGCCGCAAGGCGGCGTGATCAGCCCACTTCTTGCGAACCTGTACATGAACCGCATGCTGAAGTACTGGCGTAGCATGGACCGGTCCCGCCGGTTCCGTGCGGAGCTTGTCGCTTACGCGGATGACTTCGTCATCTTGTCGCGTGGATGCGCGGAAGATGCACTGGAGTGGACGCGCAATGTGACAGCCAAGCTGGGCTTGGCACTCAACGAGGACAAGACCTCGCTCCGTAACGCCCAGGCCGAGAGCTTCGACTTTCTCGGGTACACATTCGGACCGCAGTACTTTCGGAAGACTGGCCATTGGTATCTGGGTGCGAGTCCGTCGCGCAGGAGCGTGCAACGGGTCAAAGGCAAGATAGGCGATCTACTGGATGTGCGGAACAAGTCTCCGCGGCACGAGGTCCTGAAACGGCTGAACCAAATTTTGGTCGGATGGTCAGGATACTTCAGCTACGGAACAAGACTTCAGGCATATCGGGCGATCGACAATCATGTTTACGACAAGGTGCGCCACTTTCTTCGCAAACGGCACAAGGTACAATCCAGAGCGACCCGGACCTTCTCACGTGAGATTATCTACGGAGACATCGGGGTTGTTCGTCTCAAACGCGTGCATCTTGGGCCACAGCCGTAGGCCTTGGGGTGAACCCAGTCGGAGAGCCGGATGCGGGAAATCCGCACGTCCGGTTCGATGAGCGGGGAAGGGAAACGGGGCCGTCAAAACGGCGTGCAACCGCGCCCTTCCTCGACTCTACTCCAAAACGGCGGGAAAGGTTGCGTGCGCCTGAAAGCGCCGTAGAATCAAGCTGCTACACCAAAACCACAAGCAGCTACGGACGCACGCATGGGTGAAACGCTACAGCCGGTCACGCCGCAGTTCAACAGGTCCCTGCGGGTCGAAAGCAGAGCGGATCGACTGACCGGTGAGCCTGGCGCTGTGCTCCTGCGAGAAGTCCTTGAGGCCAGCGGCGTCGTAACCTGGATGGGGCACCGGTTCCACGATACCCGGCGACAAGCTGACGTGGTGCATGACCTGCCGTCCCTCTTCCGCACCACGGTCCTGCTGGCCGCGCAGGGCTGGCGCGACCATGACGATGCCGATGCTTTGCGGCACGATCCGGCCATGCGGCTGGCGAGTAGTTCCTCGGCCGGGCTGACCCCGCTGGTGGTCGAGCAGGGGCTTGCATCCCAGCCCACGCTGTCGCGCTTCACCGCGATCATGGCGGACCCTCGCAACCTGGCCGTATTGCGCGAGGGCGTCCTGGAGTTTGGCGCGCGCGGCCTGCGCGCTCTGAACGGCGGGCGTCGGTTGCCTCGGGTCACGCTGGACGTCGACAGCCTGCCCATCACGGTTCACGGCCACCAGCCGAAGGCAGAGTGGAATGGCCATTATCACGCCCGCATCTACCACCCGTTGATTACCTCCATCGCCGAGACCGGCGACATGCTCGATGCCCGCCTTCGGCCGGGCAATGTCGGCACCGCCGACGGCGCGCTCGACGCGATCCTCGATGTCGTCGACCGTGCTCAAGCGGCTGAGCTGTGCAAGGTCGCAATGGTCCGCATGGACGCGGGCTTTCCCTCGGCGGGTTTGCTGGCTGGCCTTGACGCACGCGGCATCGACTTTGTCGCCCGGCTGCGGGCCAACCCGGTCCTCGACCGCCTGGCGGCGCCCTACATGAAGCGGCCCCCAGGCCGACGGCCCGACACGCCGCGCATCTGGACCCACAGCCTGCAGTATAAGGCCGAGAGCTGGGACAAGCCGCGGCGGGTTGTCCTGGTGGTCAAGGAGCGCCCGGACGACCTGCTGCTTGATCGCTTCTTCCTCGTCACCTCCCTCACCCCGCAGCAGATGTCGCATAATCTGGTGCTTGAGCATTACCGCGAGCGCGGGACGGCCGAGGGGCACATGGGCGAGCTGAAGGATGTCCTCGCCCCCACGCTGTCTTCCGCCAATCGGCCCAAAACCCATGTGCGCGGTCGTAAGCCCCGCTCTGCGGCCAAGGGCGTCGATGCCTTCGCCTGCAACGAGGTCCGGCTGCTCCTCTCGCTGATGGCGTACCAGGTCATGCACATCGCCCGCCGCACCATGGCGCGCGCCACGGGAACCGGGTGGAGCCTGCGTCGTCTGCGGGAACGGGTTCTGCGGGCGGGCGCCCGCCTGACCATCACCGCCAGGCGCATGACGCTCACTCTGTCCAGCGCGGCTGCCCGCTACTGGGCCATCCTCTGGCCCGAGATCACACGCCTGCAGTGGGCGGCTGACCCCTAGCTGCGGCGCGCTGTGCGGAGCGCCCGGCTGACACGCACCGCCTTTGGGCGTCCCGACCGCGTGCCCCAAACCCGCTGAAAAACGACCCGTGGACGCGCCTTCGTCGTGCTGCAGGTCGCTGGCTCCCCGATCCATCGTTTCGATCATGCGAAACACGCCCACCGTACCGCTACATCGCCCCAATCAGGCCCTGCGGCGCCCTTCCACGGCCAGCCAGATGAATAACGTGGGATGAACAACGTCGAACTGGTGCGGATGCTGCGCCGTCTGAACCCGACCGCAACGATCATCGGCAACGCGATCGATATTCAGAGGTACGATGACGTCCGGAACGCGGGAGCGGACATCGTCTACATGTCGCGTATCGCGGTTGCCGTGCAGCTCAGCGAGGCCATAGCGTCTTCCGTCGCCAACCAGGTCGACAGTTTCGTGGACGCCCAGATGCAGCGTCACGGCGACCCCAAGTCGCGGCGGGAAGTGTTCAGCTGAGTACGGCCACAGGATGCCGCTTTGGCGATGCGGCGTTGGCGGGGTGCCAGTAATTTGTGCCAACCGGTCAATCGGCGATCAAAACCTCGACGTGACTGATCGTTGGGTACGGACCGAGGGCATGATGCTTGGTGATTTGGGACATGATGGCGGCCGTGCCCTTGGCTTCACCTGCCTTCTGCACGACCATGTTCGTACTAAGCCCGACGGGAAGCTGTCCAACGCAGTCCCGAGGGACCATTTGAGGCGGAGACCTTCGAATGACCGATATAATGGCGCTTTGCGCTGAGCTGCCCGTGCAAACCTTCGCCGCGGGAGAGGTGCTCCTTACGGAGGGGGACGCCGGCGGGGCGCTCTTCATCCTCAAGGAAGGGAGTGTCGCCGTCACGAAGAATGGAGCAGAGGTCGCACTGGTCTCGGAACCCGGCGCAGTCTTCGGCGAGATGTCCGTGCTTCTGGAGTTGCCGATCTCGGCAACGGTGACGGCCCTATCGCCGGTCGAGGTCCACATCTGCTCGGACCCGTTCGAGTTCTTCTCGGGCAATCCCGCCTTCGCGCTGCACACGGCGCGTCTTCTCGCTTCGCGCTTGCATAACGCGACCACCTATCTTGCCGATCTGAAGTTGCAGTTCGAGGATCGAAGCGACCATTTCGGCATCATGGACCAGATACTCGGCGCCATGGTCGAACAGCAACCGAGGACGCGCCGCCAGGAAAGGCGCGCGGACGATCCGCGACTTTGAGACAGGCGCGCACAATTCTCGCGGGATGCCGTTGCCCATGAAGATCCTCCTCGTCGCAGACCTCCACTACGCGCTCAAACAGTTCGACTGGCTTTTGACCGAGGCGGAATATTACGACGTGGTCGTCCTTGCCGGCGACTTTCTCGACCTGTCATCCCTTGCAACGCTCGAAGCGCAGATCGTTGTCGTGAGAACCTATCTCAAGCGTCTCTCCGAAAAGACGCAGCTGATCGTCTGCTCGGGCAACCACGATCTCGAGGCGGAAGAGTCCGGTGAGCGGGTGGCAAGATGGATCAGGTCGCTGAGCGACGCGCGGATCTGCCGGGACGGCCAGCGCATTCTCATCGGCGACACGCTGATATCCGCTCTCCCGTGGTGGGACGGGCCACTGACGAAGACGGCTGTCGGTGACCAGCTCGCGCGCGACGCGGAATTTCGGCCAGAGGGCGGAACCTGGGTATGGGCGCATCACGCGCCCCCCGCCGACAGTGGCCTGAGTTGGGGCGGCTCGCGGAGTTTCGGCGACAGCGACCTGGTGCAATGGATCGAGACGTTTCGCCCCGACATCGTTTTTTCGGGCCATGTCCATCAAGCCCCGTTCATCTCGGATGGCACATGGGCCGACCGGATTTCGGGCGCCTGGTGCTTCAACATGGGCCAGCAGCCGGGCCCGATCCCGAGCCATATCGCGGTAAGCCTCGAGTCGGACGAGGCCGTGTGGCTGTCCCAGGAAGGGATCGCGGGAATCGTTCTCTCGAAGCCCGACAAACCCATGTCATTGGAAGCCCTGCCCGACTGGTTCTAGGCTGCCGCGACATCCGACCTCTCTGCCCTTCATCCGTTTCGAGCGCGGCAACTGGTCTCGCCCCCGCGACCCTTCGTTCCGTGGACGCCGGGCTGTTTGTGTACTATCGCATACCAAACTACCTGAGACACGGGGACAGCCATGACCGACCAGACCACGCCCGACATCATCTACACCAAGGTGGACGAAGCGCCCGAGCTTGCCTCGGCCTCCCTCCTGCCGATCATCCAGAGCTTCGCGCGCGCCGCCGGTGTCACGGTCGGGACGCGGGACATCTCGCTGGCGGGCCGTATCCTCGCCGCCTTCCCCGAGCACCTGAGCGAAGATCAGCGCATCTCGGACGATCTTGCCGCGCTCGGCGAACTGGTGAAGACGCCTGAGGCCAACGTGATCAAGCTGCCCAACATCTCGGCCTCGGTGCCGCAGCTGGTCGCCGCGGTGAAGGAGTTGCAGGCGCAGGGCCATGCCATCCCCGACTACCCCGAGACCCCCGCGACCGACGCAGAGAAAGAGGCCCGCGCGCGCTATGACGCGATCAAGGGTTCGGCCGTGAACCCGGTGCTGCGCGAGGGCAACTCGGACCGCCGTGCGGCGGCTGCGGTCAAGAAATTCGCCCAGTCCAACCCGCACCGCATGGGTGACTGGGCTGCCGACAGCAAGACGCGCGTCGCCTCCATGTCGGGCGGCGATTTCTTCTCGAACGAGGTTTCGGCGGTTATCCCGAACGCTGCGACCGCGAAGATCGTTCTCGAGACTGCCGAGGGCGAGACCGTCCTGAAGGACGGCGTCAGCTACCCCGCGGGCACCGTGGTGGATGCGACCTACATGAGCGCCGCGGCGCTCGACGCCTTCCTTGCCAAAGAGATCGAGAAGACCAAGGCCGAGGGCGTGCTCTTCTCGCTGCACATGAAGGCCACGATGATGAAGGTCTCGGACCCGATCATCTTCGGCCATGCGGTCAAGCAGTTCCTTGCGCCCGTCTTCGACCAGTTCGGCGAGGAGATGGCCGCCCTTGGCGTCAACCCCAACTCCGGCCTCGGCGACCTGCTCGCGCGGGTGAAGGGCAATGCCGCGATCATGGCCGCGATCGAGGCCTGCATGGCCGAGCGTCCGCCGCTCTACATGGTCGACAGCGACCGCGGCATCACCAATCTGCACGTCCCCTCGGACGTGATCATCGACGCCTCCATGCCCGCGCTGATCCGCGGCGGCGGCAAGGGCTGGGGCCCGGACGGCAAGGAACATGACGCGGTCTGCGTGATCCCCGACAATTCCTATGCGCCGGTCTATGACGAGGCGATCGAGTTCTTCAAGCAGAACGGCAAGCTGAACCCGGCTACCGCCGGAACTGTCCAGAACCTCGGGCTGATGGCGCAGAAGGCCGAGGAATACGGCTCCCATCCCACCACCTTCGAGATGCCCGCCGACGGGACGGTCAAGATGATCCTCGACGACGGGACCGTGCTGCATTCCCATGCGGTGAAGGCGGGCGATATCTGGCGCTCGGCCAGCACGCGCAAGGCGCCGATCGAGGATTGGGTGAACCTCGCCATCGAGCGGCAGGCGCTGACCGGCTACCGCTCCATCTTCTGGCTGGACGAAAACCGCGCCCATGACGCGCAGCTGATCGCCATGGTCAAGCCGATCCTCGAGGCCAAGGGCGTCGCTGACAAGTTCGAGATCATGGCCCCGCGCGAGGCGACCCGCGCCTCGCTCGAGACGATCACCAAGGGCGAGAACACCATCGCCATCACCGGCAACGTGCTGCGCGATTATCTGACGGATCTCTTCCCGATCCTCGAGCTGGCCACCTCGGCCAAGATGCTCTCGATCGTGAAGCTGATGCAGGGCGGCGGCCTGTTCGAGACGGGGGCGGGCGGCTCGGCCCCCAAACACGTGCAGCAGCTGCAGGGCGAGAACCACCTGCGCTGGGACAGCCTGGGCGAGTTCTGCGCGCTGGGGGAAAGCTTCAAGTTCCTCGGCCAGACCAAGGGCAACGCCAAGGCGCAGATCCTCGGCGATGCCGTGGAGGTGGCGACGCAGGGCGTGCTCGATCACGACCGTAGCCCGGGCCGCAAGGCCGGTGAGCCCGACAACCGCGACAGCCACTACTGGTTCGCCCGCTACTGGGCCGAGGCGCTGGCCGCGCAATCCGGGGATGCCGGGCTTGCCGCCCACTTCGCCCCGATCGCGCAGGCGCTGGCCGAGAAGGAAGCAGTGATCCTGGAGGAGCTGCACGCAGGCCGCGGGCAGGCCGTGGACCAGGGTGGCTACTACCACCCGGACCCGGTGAAGACCGCGGCGATCATGCGTCCCTCGGCCACTCTCAACGCGATCATCGGCTGATCGCAAGGCTCAAGGCCAACACGCGAAAGCCCCGGCATGTCCGGGGCTTTTTCGTTATGCGGGATGGTTCAGCGCATCGGCCGCGCCAGGAGCGCGGTCAGCACGGCCGCGATCGCCAGCGGCGCGACCGCGCCGCTCCATGCGCCGCCCGCCGCCGCCACGGCAGCCCCGATCAGGGGCGGACCTAGGAACTGGCCGGTTGCCGAGCCCTGCATCAGCATGCCGTTGGCCTGCCCGGCATGCGATGGCGAGGGTGAGGCCTGCGGGATTTGTGCGAAGAGCGCCGCGGGGATGCCCCCGCCCGAGACCGAGAACAGGAGGCACAGGCCGATCCCCGCCAGCGCCCCGAGCCCCGAGCCGAGAAACAGGGCCGAGGCCGTCACGCCCATGGCGCAGCTGCCGATCACGATGATGCGGCGCGGCGACCATCCCGCCCGCATCAGTGCGCCAGCGCCGATGTTACCTGGCACGTTCACGACGACGATCAGCGCCGTGACCGAAGAGGCCGCGCCCAGCGAAAAGCCGAGGTCGTCGACCAGGTAGGTCGGAAGCCAGGCCATGACCGTGACCCATTGGAAGGCATACGCGCCGAAAGCCGCGGCGATGAGCCAGAGCCGCGGGCGCGCCAGCACATCGGACAGGCGTTGGCCGAAGCTCCGCCGCGCGACGGGCGCGCTGGTCGCAGCCAGCGGCAGCATCGGGCGCAGCACCAGCAGCGTGACCAGCGACAGGCCTGCGAGCCCGACCCAGACCGTCCGCCAGCCCACCGTTGTCAGCGCCATCGGCGTAAGCAGCAGCGCGATCGCGAAGCCCAATGGCGTGAACACGCTCCAAAGCCCGAGCGCAAGCGGGCGGTCACGCGCTGAAGAGGCTGCGGACACGATGCCCGGCATGGTGACCCCCACCGCCATGAACCCCAGCCCCTCGAGCGCACGGCTGGTCAGCATGCCGGGCAACCCGTCGGCACTCGCGCCCATGCATCCGCCCGCCACGAGAAAGAGGAACCCGATCAAGGTGGTGCGGCGATGCCCGATCCGGTCTGCAAGACCTCCCGTAAGGACGCCCAGCAGCATGCCGAGACCGCTGAACATCGATATGACGAAGCCGCCCCCGACAAGGCCCAGGCCCAACTCCTCGCGGATGAGCGGCAAGGCCGGCGGCACCTTTCCGATATGCAGGGCCGCGACGACACCCATGGTGAGGGCCGCAAAGACCACGCCCCAGGTCGTTCTGAAGCCCGTAGTTTCGTTTGACTGGTCCAATGATACCTCGGTTCTTCACGCCTGCTGCCGCACCCGCCCCATCGCGTGATGCCCCTTCGGCCCAGTCACCCTTGCGCGTGGGCATTGCGCGCGACTGTACCCGGCGCGCCTAGACCGCTGCCTCGGGAATACCTTGAGCCCTTGCCGACAGGATGAAGCCATAGGCGGCCTCTCCCAGGATGCGGTTCTCGTTCAGGGCGGCCGACGCCAGCCGTCGGATACGGTCCGGGTCCGGGTGGGTTTCGGCGCGGGCCTGCATGAGGGTCCAGAGATGTGACAGCAGGAGGTGCGCCGTGAGTTTCGCGAAGTGATGCGCCTCGGCGGTGGCATCGCCACCATCCTGCATCAGGTCGCGCGCGCTTCGCCATTGGTCGAGAAGGGTGGCGTCACCTCCGCCGTCGCGGACCGCTTTCTCGATGAAGCGCTCGAATGCCGCGCCCGCCCCGCCGCCCAGCAGGCGGGTCGATAGCATCCGTTCGTGGATCCCGTTCGCCCCTTCGTAGATCGAGGCGATACGCGCATCCCTGAAGGTCTGTTCCAGCCGGTATTCCCGCAGGTAGCCATAGCCGCCGAGAACCTGGATGCCGGTGTTCGCGGCCTCGATCCCGGCTTCGGTACAATGGACCTTGGCCAGTGGCGTGAGGAATTCCACCAACTCAGGGTCGCAGCCCCGTTCCATCGTCACGAAGCACAGATGCGCCAGCGCGCGCGCGCCCAGTGCCAGCCGATCCATGCGATCGATCATGCGCGCGACATCCGCATGCCGGTCGAGCGTGACCGGCCCCCCGTCCGCGCCGCGGCCTTGCACCCGCCCGGCGGCGTAGCGGCGCGTGACGTCGCAGGCGCGGGCGGCATGCGCCACGCCCTGAAGCGCCACGTCGGACCGCGCGTGGTTCATCATCGTGAACATCGCTCTGAGCCCGCCGCCCTCCGCGCCGATCAACTCGGCAGGGGCACCGTCGAACAGCATCTGGCACGTGGGCGAGGCGTGAAGCCCCATCTTCTCCTCGATCCGCGTCACCCGGATGCGGTCGCCCGCCGCGGCCCGCGTCGTGGCGAAGAGCGACAGGCCCTTCACGCCATCATCCGAGGTGCGGGCCAGCACGAGATGCAGGATATCCTCGCTCATGTCCTGGTCGCCGCCCGAGATGAAGATCTTCTCGCCCTCGATCCGCCAGCCGTCACCGTCGCGCAGGGCCTTGCAGCGGATGCGCGACAGGTCCGACCCGGCCCCCGGCTCGGTCAGGCACATCGTCGACAGCATCGCACCCGAGGCGAGGGCGGGGATGAACCGCGCCTGCTGATCCTCGGTCCCGAAGGCGAGCAGCGTCCGCACCGCGCCGGGCACAAGGCCGGTCACCATCTGCAGGGAATGGTTGGCCCCGGTGAAGATCTCGGAGGTGACGGCGCCGAGCACCGCGCTCATCCCCTGGCCGCCGAACGCTTCGGGCGCGGTCAGACCCGGCCAGCCCATCGCGGCGTAATCGCGGTAGACCTCGGCGAAGCCGTCGGGCATGCGCACCCGCCCGTTCTCGAGCCGACAGCCCTGCCGGTCGCCGGGTTCGTCCAGCGGCGCGATCTCGCCCTCGGCGAAGGCCGCGAAATGGCCCGCGATCTCGCGGGCAAGCGCGCCGTCCCAGTCGGGCAGGTCATCTGCGCCGACGCAGGCGAGGGAGAAGAAGATGTCGCCCTGCGGGGCCTCGAAGGGGGTCATGGGATGCTCCGGATGCTGCGCTGCGTCACGCGAGGCCGAGCAGGCGGGCGGCGTTGCCCTTGATGATGTCGGGGCGCAGCTCATCCTTGATCGCGATCTTCTCGAAATCCGACAGCCAGCGCTCGGGCGAGATCATCGGCCAGTCGGAGCCGAAGAGCACCTTCTTGCGCAGGATCGAGTTGCAGTATTTCACGAGGATCTCGGGGAAATACCTGGGCGACCAGCCCGAGAGGTCGATGTAGACGTTCGGCTTGTGCTGGGCCACGGCAAGGCTTTCCTCCTGCCAGGGGAAGGAGGGGTGCGCGAGGATGATCTTGAGGTCGGGGAAGTCGACCGCGACATCGTCCATGTACATCGGGTTGGAGTATTTCAGCCGCATCCCGTTGCCGCCCCGCATCCCCGATCCGACGCCGGTCTGCCCGGTGTGAAAGAGCGCGATGCCGCCCTCGTCCTGGATCGCCTCGTAAAGCGGGTAGGCCATGCGGTCATTGGCGTAGAAGCCCTGCATCGTGGGGTGGAACTTGAAGCCCTTGATGCCGAAATCCCGCATCAGCCGTCGCGCCTCGCGCACGCCCATCTTGCCCTTCCAGGGGTCGATCGAGGCAAACGGGATCAGCACATCGTCATTCTCGGCGGCGAGCTCGGCCACCTCCTCGTTCTTGTAGCGGCGGTAGCCGGTTTCGCGCTCGGCATCGACGGGAAAGATCACGGCGGCGATGTTCTGCTCGCGGTAATGCTGCGCAGTTTCGGGCACCGTGGGCGGGTGTTCCCAGGGCGCGCGGAAATACTTGGCCATCGTCGACTGCAGATCGTCATAGCCGTCGTCTGAATGGCAGCCGCAGGGTTCCTCGGCATGGGTGTGGATGTCGATGGCGCGAACCTTGGAGATATCGACCATTGCGGGCTCCTTCAGAGGTGGGTGACGCAGGGATCGTCCTGCGCGTAAAGGCGGTTGAGCAGGTCGGCGCGGCGCGTCAGCACCCTGCGGAAGTTGAGGTTGCCCTTGGCGGTCATCTCGCCCTCGGGCATCGAGGCCGGTTCGGCGAGGACGAGCGCACGGGCCACCCGGCTCGAGGAGCCGCTGATCTCGCGCGCGCGTTCCGCGAGGCGGCGGTGGATCTCGGACAGGAGGCGCGGGTCCGACAGCGCGCCCCGGTCCGCGTCGAGCGCGAAGCCCCCGGCCTTCAACTCGGCCATGTTGGGGAAGATCAAAAGGCCGATTTCGTTTCGGTCGGCCCCCGTGATGACAAGGTCGCCCGCGAGCGGCGAGAGGCAGGCCAGCATGTCGATCCTCAGCTGCGCGGCCCGCACCCAGGTGCCGGAGAGCAGCTTGAAATCCTCCGATATGCGCCCGTCGAACCTCAGTCCGCGCGAGAAATCCTGTGGATCGACGAAGACCATCGCGTCACCGGTCACGAAATAGCCCTCCTCGTCGAAGGCCTCGGCGGTCTTTTCGGGGTTGTCGAAATAGCCCGGCATGACGTTGGGCCCCTTGACCCGTACCTCGCAGCGCACGTCCGCGTCCGGGATCAGCTTGAGCACAGCACCGGGCAGGGGCACGCCCACGACGCCCGAGCGATCCGTCGGTTCCTGCTGCAGCAGGACGGCGGGCGCGGTTTCGGTCAGCCCCCAGGACGAGGTCATCAGCGGCACCTCGCCCTTGACCTCCATCGCCATGGCCTCGAGGGCTGTCCAGATCTCCTGCGGGAGCGATGCGCCCGCGTAAAACATCAGGTCGAGATCTGCGAAGAAGCGGCCGCGCAGGCTCGCGTCCTTCTTGAGCGCCGCGACCAGCATCGAATAGCCCAGCGGCACGTTGAACGAGAGGGTAGGTGCAATCATCGACAGGTTCTCGAGCGTGCGCTCGAACAGGCCCGCCACCGGCTTGCCGTCGTCGATGTAGAGCGTCCCGCCGTTCGACAGCGCCATGTTGAAATTGTGAGAGCCGCCGAAGACGTGGTTCCAGGGCAGCCAGTCGACCAGCACGGGCGGGCGTTCGGCCAGGAAGGGCAGCCCGTGGACCAGCTGCGCCTGGTTCACGCACATCATCCGGTGCGTCGTCAGCACCCCCTTGGGCGCCGAGGTCGAGCCAGAGGTCATCAGGATCTTGCCCACCGTATCGGGCGTGACCGCCGCATGGGCCGCGTCGACATCCGCCGCAGCATCGCCCCTCAGCAGCGTGTCGAACCCGGTCACGTCGCCCCGCCCTGCGGTGCGCGAGCATACGATCTCGATCCCCGCGAGCGCGGGCAGGGCCAGCGCCTCGGAATAGTGGCCCGCGTCGACGGCGTAGATCATCCGTGGCCGGATCAGTTCGACCGCGTGGGTCAGTCGGCCATGGGCGCCATGGACCAGCGCGTATTGCTCGGCCACGGGGCAGAGCGGCACGCCCACGTATTGCGCGGCCAGCGCAAGCAGCCCGTGATCCACACCGTTGCCCGAGATCACGAGGATCGGCGTCTCGGGCCCCATGCCCCGCGCCAAAAGCGCCGCCGCGAGGGCCCGCACCTTCTGAAGTGCGCCGGAGTAGCTTTCCTCCCGCCACCCCGCGCCGTGGCGCTCGGCGAGGAAGACATGGTCCGGGCGCTCCCCGGCCCAGTGGTGCAGCCAGTCGCCGGTGCAGCGGGCCACCGGTCCAAGCCCGGCCTCGGCACGCAAAAGGATGGTTCCATCCGCGCGATGCTCCGCCTTGACCCGGTGCGGCGCGAAATTCTTCGTCCGGTTCAGCATTCGGTCACCCTTTCGCATTGCGGTGAATGAGCGAGAGCGCGGCCTCGACGGTCTTGCGGTCCGCCTCGGACAGCCCGTCGAACAGGCGCGCCTCGTGGCCCTCAACGGCCGCGACCGCCTCGGCGCAGCGCTGGTCGCCTGCCTTGGTCACGGTCAAGGCGTAGGTCCTGCGGTCCGTCGCCAGGCGGTCGCGCGTGATCAGGCCGCGCGTCTCCAGCTCGTCCACGATCACCACGAGGTTCGGCCTTTCGACATCCATCGCCGCGGCCAGCTGCGACTGGCTGAGGCCGGGGTTGTCGCGGATCAGCACGAGCGCGGAAAAGGTGATCATCCGCAACTCGTAGGGCTTCAGCGTCTCGGCCAGATCCGCCTGGATCAGCATCGAGGCCCGGCGCAGGCGATACCCCAGAAACCCGCGCAGCGTCGTGAAGGAGGGCACATGCTCGGCGGCCTGCGGGGCGGAAAGGCGGTTGACGCGGCTCATGCCCTCACCGGAAGCTCGGGTCGCGCTTCTGCAGGAAGGCCTGCAGCCCCTCGACCGCGTCACTGCTGGTCTGGGCGATCGCGGCGCAGAGGCTTTCGGTGAACAGCCCGTCCTGCTTCGACATGTCCTCGATCCGCGAGAGCGCCTGGATCATGATGTAGTTCGACAGGGGCGCGTTGGACGCGATCCGCCCCGCGATATCCATCGCCATCGGAAGGGCCTCTCCCTCGCCCACGGCGTAATGCGTCAGGCCAAGCGCCAGCCCCTCCTCGGCGCCGTATTTCCGGCCCGTCAGCATCATCTCGATCATCCGGTCCGCGCCCAGGATGCGGCCGACCCGGACAGAGGCGCCGCCGCCGACGAAGATGCCCCGCCGCCCCTCGGGCAGCTGGAAGATCGTCGAGGGCTCGGCGATGCGCACATGGGTCGCCGTGGCGATCTCGAGGCCGCCCCCGATGACAGCGCCGAACATCGCCGAGACCACCGGCAGGCCGCCGAACTGGATCCGGTCGAGCACCTGGTGCCATCCGCGCGAGTGGCGCATCGTGCCCTCGGCATCGCGCTGCACATGTTCCGACAGGTCGAGGCCCGAGCAGAAATGCCCCGCGGTCCCCGTCAGCACGGCGACCTTCACCCCGGCGGGCGGGCTGCGGAAGAAGGCGTCGAGCTCCTCCAGCAGGCCGTCGCACATCGCGTTTCGTTTCGCGGGGCGGTTCATCGTCAGAACGGCGACGCCGTCGCTGATGTCGATCTGAAGCATGGGGTCGGACATGAGGGGGGGCCTCGTCATTTCGGCGGCAGACGCACGGCGGCGTCGAGCCGGATTGTGGTGCCGTTGAGATACGGGTTCTCGACGATCTGGCTGACCATCAGGGCGTATTCATCGGGCGCTCCCAGCCGCGCGGGGAACTGGATGTCGGCGGTGATCTTCTGCGTCACCTCGGGGGGCAGGCCCTCCATCATGGGCGTGTGGAACAGGCCCGGCGCGATGGCCATGACGCGGATACCGGCCCTTGCGAACTCGCGCGCGGCAGGCAGGCACATCGCCGCGATCGCCCCCTTCGAGGCCGCGTAGGCCGCCTGTCCGATCTGCCCGTCCTGATAGGCGACCGAGGCGGTGTTGACGATCACGCCGCGCTCGCCCGTCTCCGTCGGCTCGGTCTCCATCATCAGGCGGGCGGCGTGGGACATGACGTTGTAGGTGCCGAAGAGATTGACGCGGAGCGTGCGCTCGAAGACGTCGATCGAGAGCTTGCCCTCGCGCCCGACGATCCGGCCCGCAAGCCCGACGCCCGCGCAATTGACCGCGATGCGCGGTGCCGCGCCAATCCAGTCGGCGGCGCGGGACACGGCCTCGGCCACCGCCGCCTCGTCGCCGACATCGACCGGGCAGGCAAGGCCGCCGATCTCTTCGGCCACGGCGGCCGCACGCGCGCCGTCGAAGTCGAGGATCGCGACGCGTCCGCCCCTGCTTGCGAGGTGCCGCGCGGTCGCCGCGCCAAGCCCGCTTCCGCCGCCGGTGACGATGGCGCCTGCACTGTCGATCTGCATGGAGGGTCCTTTCGGTTTTTGTGTTCGGGCCGGTTGGATTGGCGTTCTGATCGGGATCTCACATCAGCAGGAAGATGGAGATGGATGGGAAAGCGACGAGGAGGGCGACGCGGAGGATGTCTGATGTGACGAACCACATGACGGCCTTGTAGGTTGCGGTCATTGGGGTTGAGCGGTCCATGGCGTTGATGATGAAGAGGTTCATGCCGACGGGGGGCGTGATGAGGCCGACCTCGACGACGATGAGGACGAGGATGCCGAACCAGATGGCGGTGAGCGTCTGGTTGAAATCGGCATGCATCGCCTCGGTGACGGGGCGCAGGCCGAGGGCGCGGAACTCCTCGCGTACGAGCGGGATGCCCTCGGCGAGCTTGGCCTGTGCGGCGGCCAGCAGGTCGGGGGCCATGGCGACGCCGTCCGCGATGCCCTCGGCGAGGCGCGCGGCCTGCATGTCGATCAGCGAGATCAGCCCGAAGTCCATGACCTGCATGACCGGCCAGAAGATCGGGATGGTCAGAAGGATCATCGAGAGGCTGTCCATCAGGCAGCCCATGACAAGGTAGAAGACGAGGATGAGGATGAGCACGGTCAGCGGCGCGTAGCCCTGGCTCACGACCCAGAGCGACAGCTCCTGCGGCATCTGGGTGAGCGCGAGGAAGGAGTTGTAGAGCTTCGCGCCGAGGATGATGAAGAAGATCATCGCCGAGGAGATGGCGGTGGTGATGACGCTCTCCTTGAAGAGCGCCCAGGTCATGTTGCCGCGCGCGAGCGCCAGGAGCCCGGTGCCCGCGGCGCCCACGGCGGCGCCCTCGGTGGGGGTGAACCAGCCCGCGTAGATGCCGCCCACGACGAGGCCGAAGACGAGGATGACGGGCCAGATCTCGGCCAGCGCGCGGAAGCGCTCGGCGTAGGACACGCGCTCCTTCACGCCGGCGCTGTCGGGGTTGAGGCGGACATAGACCGAGATGGTGATCATGTAGCCGATGGCGGCCAGGATGCCGGGCACGAAGGCCGCGAGGAAGAGCGACGCGATGTTCTGCTCGGTCAGGATGGCGTAGATCACGAGGATGACGGAGGGCGGGATCAGGATGCCGAGCGTGCCGCCCGCGGCCAGCGTCGCGGTCGAGAAGCCGCCCGAGTAGCCGTAGCGCTTCAGCTCGGGCAGGGCCACGCGCGACATGGTGGCGGCCGTGGCCAGCGACGAGCCGCAGATTGCGCCGAAGCCCGCGCAGGCGCCGACGGACGCCATGGCGACGCCGCCCTTGCGGTGGCCCAGCCAACCCTCGGCGGCCTTGAAGAGCGCCGAGGACATGCCCGAGAAGGTGGCGAACTGGCCCATCAGCAGGAACATCGGGATGATGGTGAGCGAGTAGCTGGAAAACGTGCCGTAGCTTTCCGCCTTGAGCAGGTTCAGCGCCATGTTCGGGCTGCCGGTGACCAGCCAGAGCCCGCCGAGGCCCGCCACGAACATCGCCAGCCCGATGGGCGCGCGCAAAAAGATCATGGCGAGCAGGACGGGGAAGGACCAGAAGCCCAGTTCGAGCGCGCTCAATGTCCCGCCCCCCCCTGGCCGGGCAGGATGGGGCGGCCGGTGAGCGTCTCGAGAACCCGTGCCGCGGCGCACCAGGCCGAGACGAGGCCTGCCACGGCGGCGGCCATGAGGCTCGCGCCATAGGACCACCAGACCGGGTATTGCAGCAGGAAGCTGGTCTCGCCGTTGTCGAGCTTCTCGAGGAAGCCCGCGTAGAGCCGCCAGCCGATCACCACGATGACGAGGGCCAGCACGACCTCCCAGAAGGCGATGAGCCAGGCATTGGTGCGCGCGGGCATGAGGCCGGTGAAGACATCCACCGTGGCGTGCGAGGCGGTCAGCTGGGTGAGCGGCAGGAAGGCGAAGATGGCGAAGGCCATGCCCGCGGTGACCAGCTCGTAATCGCCGGTGACGGGCCCCACGCCGGTGCCGATGAGCCAGGCGGCGAGCCCCGGGGCGGCGCCCTCCATGAGGTCGCTGTGGCCCAGCGTGTTCAGGCCCCGCCCCGCGACGCTGAGGCAGGTCAGGATCACCAGCGCGGTCAGCACGAGGCCGCCGAGAAGCGCCATGAAGCGCGCAAGTCTGGTCACGAAGCTCTGCATGCCGCGCGGTCTCCGGTAGGGGCTGTGGACGGGTGGGTCGGGTCGGCCGGACCGGACGGGCCGGGCCGGGGAAAGGGACGGTCGGAGGGAGAGGGGCGGGCCCCCCGGGCCGCGCGCAAACCGGCGCGCTGCCCGGGGGACCCTGCCGGGATCACATCCCGCGTTCCTCGGCGATGAGCGCGGTGGCGCGCTCGACAAGGCCGGTGCCGTCCATGCCTGCGGCATCCATCTCGGCGGTCCAGGTCGCGACGATCGGGGCGGCGGCGGCGCGCCACTCGGCGACCTGCTCCTCGGTCAGGGTGATGATGGTGTTGCCGCGATCCTCGGCGAGGATGCGGGCGGGCTCGTCGTACTCCTGCATCACGCGCCCGGCCGTGGCCGAGAACTCGAGCCCGGAATGATCGTCGACGATGGCCTGCAGATCGGCGGGCATCGCGTCATAGGCCTCCTGGTTCATCGCGAAGATGAAGGAGGTGGTGTAGAGCGAGGCCTCGCCGAAGCCGGTGTGGTTGCCGACAAGCTCGGAGACGCGCAGCGCGGCGGTGACCTCCCAGGGGATGACGGTGGCGTCGATCACGCCCTGGCTCAGCGCCTCGGGCACGGCGGGGACCGGCATGCCGATGGCGGTGGCGCCCAGCTCGGTGAACATCATGTTGGTCACGCGGGTGGGCGCGCGCAGCTTGACGCCGTTCAGGTCGGAGACCTCGACGATCGGGTCGGAGGAATGGATCAGGCCGGGGCCATGCACCCAGAGGCCGAGCACGTGGAAATCGGCGAAATCACTGTCCATCATGGTGTCCTGGGCGAGCCGCCAATAGGCGCGGCTGGTCGCCTCGGCGTCGGAGCCTTCCATCATGAAGGGCAGCTCGAAGACCTCGGTGCGCGGGAAGCGGCCCGGCGTGTAGCCCGCGACGGTCCAGACGATATCGACGGTGCCGTCGATCACCTGGTCGATCAGCTGCGGCGGCGCGCCGCCCAGCTGCATGGCCGGAAAGCGCTGGATCTCGATCCGCCCCCCCGAGGCCTCCTCGATCCCGTCGGCCCACACATCCAGCACATGCGTCGGCACAACCGCCTGCGGCGGCAGGAACTGGTGCAGCCGAAGCGTCACCTCCTGCGCGGACACGGAGCCGCCTGTCATACCCAGAGCAAGCGCCGCAGCGCCAAGCCCAGTCAAAACGCGTCGCGTCATCATCTTGGTTTTTCCTCCCTTGGTGACCGGGCGGTCCTTGTGATCCGCCACCCGATTCCGGCGGAACGCTATACCACTGTCCGGCGGCGACCAAGCCCGCAGAGACCATGCGCGCCCTGCTTCTCAGGTTAACCTGCAGCGCGCGCCCGTGCCTGGTCGATGAACCAGGCGACCTGCTCGGGGCGGGGGCGAACGCCCGTGAAGGCGTGAAGATAGGCCGGGACCCGGGCGAGGCGTTCTTCTAGTGTCTCGTTCAGCTCCAGCGCGTAATAGCCGATCTGCTGGTAGTAGAGGACGCGGGCGCGGATGTCGGCCTCGTCGGGCGGGTAGCCGTGGCGCGCGAACATGCCGGCCAACGCCTCGGTCCGGGCGGTGTCGGAGCGGTCGATCACCCGGCGCACGGCGGCGTCCCGCCGGGCCCATTCCCGCACCGCGAAATCGAGCCGGTGGTTGAAGCCCGCGGGGTCCACCACGCAGAGGAAGAATCCGTTCACGGCGTCGATGATGTCCTTGGCGGGCAGGCGCGTATGGGCGATCAGGATGCCGGTGTTCGTCCGGTCCCATTCGGCGAGAAGCTGGGTCAGCAGGTCCTTCCGGCTCT
Source organism: Roseicyclus sp. (assembly GCA_965661995.1). Lineage (GTDB taxonomy): Bacteria > Pseudomonadota > Alphaproteobacteria > Rhodobacterales > Rhodobacteraceae > Roseicyclus. The sequence goes on along the minus strand of CBFIFZ010000008.1, from coordinate 12,354 downwards.
TGAAATACCAGTAGAAGGACGAACGCGAGACGGCCAGCCGGTCACCGATCGTCAGGATCTTGACCTCGGACACCCCGTCGGTGACCAGAAGCTCCATCGCCACGCGCAGCCAGTCCTCGCGGGTGACCTTGGTGTTGCCGGGCAGGGCGTCGGTGTCGGTGGCGTGATCGGTCATGGCCTCAGCTTTCCGGCGGCGCGCCGCCCTCGGCGCTGCGTCGCGCGATGAAGGCGTCGAGCCGGGCGAGCCGGTCGGGCGGGGTCATGACCTGCGCCGGGTCGGCGAGGATCCCCTCCCAGACGGCGGTCGCGCGCATCGAGGCGTCGGGCGCGCCGCGCTCGGTCCAGGTACCGAAATTGGCGTAGTCGTGCACGACTGGTTCGTAGAACTCGGTGGCGTAGCGGGCCATGGTCTGCGGCGCGTCGAAGAAATGGCCCATGGGCGCGACGGCGGCCAGCGCGGTGTCGAAACCGATCTCGTCGGGCCCGGCCCTCGCGCCTGCGCAGAGCTCTGCCACCATGTTCAGCACCTCCACGTCGGTGATGAGCTTTTCATAGGAAACGGTCAGCCCGCCCTCCAGCCACCCGGCGGAATGGATGATCACCGTGGCCCCCGCCAGAAGACAGCCCCAGAGGCCGAACTGGTTCTCGTTCGCCGCTTGCGCGTCGTTTGTATTCGCCGCCGAGCCCGCCGCCGAGCGCCAGGGCAGGCCCAGCATGCGCGCCATCTGCCCCGCCATGAGCGAGGCCTGGACATGCGCGGGCGTCCCCAGTGCGGGCGCGCCCGAGCGCATGTCTACATTCGAGGTGAAGGTGCCGTAGCAGACCGGCGCGCCGGGCCGGGCCAGTTGCGTCAGCGTGATCGCCGCGAGGCACTCGGCATGGGAGAGCGTGATTGCGCCCGCCACCGTGATCGGCGCCATCGCCCCCATCAGCGTGAAGGGTGTCACGATGGACAATTGCCCATGGCGGGCGAAATCGATCAGCCCCTGCGCCATCGGTACGTCCAGCGTGCGCGGGCTGTTGGTGTTGATGATCGTGTAGCCGTGGACCGCCCCGCGGAACGCCTCGTCCGACAGGCCGCGGGCAAGCGCCAGCATCTCGAAATTGTCGAGCGTCTGGGGCGTGCCGCGGGCGAAGAGAAAGGGGAACTTGTCGGTCAGCTCAAGCTGGGTGCGGGTGGTGAAATAGTGACGCAGATGCGTGGGCACGTCCTGCGGCTCGACCGAGGGGCTCATCATCTGGAAGACGTCGTAGTGATGCGCGATCCGGGTGTAGTCGCGGTAATCCTCGGCCGATCCGGGGCGGCGGCCGCGTTTGAGGTCGGTCGCATGGGGCGCGCCCGCTCCGGGCTGGAAGGTGAGCGCGCCCAGCTCGAGCGTGATGTCGCGCTGCGGGGTGCCCGCATGGCAGTGGATCGAGCGCGGCGCGGTGGCAAGGGCGGCCTCGACCATCTCGCGGCCGATGAAGACCATGTCATCCTCCACCCGCGCGCCGCCCTGCGCAAAGAGCGTGCGCGCCTCGGGCAGAAGCACCTTCATCCCCAGTTCTTCGAGCAGCCGCAGCGCCGCGGCGTGCATCGCCGCGGCCTCGTCATCGGAGACCGCGTTCATCACCGGGAACGGGTTGCGCAAGTGGCGGTAGTCGGCGGTCCGCGTCCTGGCCGGGTCGGCCCCGGGGCCTCGGCCCCGACGCCGCGTGCCTCGGCCCGTTGCGGTGTCGATCATGCCGGTTCCCGGGCGCGCCCGCGCATCGCGCGCCCCTCGGGGTCGTAAGGCGAGGGCGGGATCACGGTCGCCGCGCGTTCCACGCCGACGACATGGACCGACAGCCGTGTGCCCGGCGCGGCATGGGCCGGGTCGACCAGCGCCATGGCCAGCGACTTGCCCGTCGTGTGCCCGTAGCCGCCCGATGTGACGAAGCCGATGCGCGCATCGCCCGCCCAGACCGGCTCGAACCCGCTGGCGTCGGCGTCCTCGGCCTCCACCTCCAGCGTGACCAGCCGCTTCGCAGGCCCGTTGCCGTCGCGTTCGGCCAGTGCCGCCGCGCGCCCTATGAAATCGCCCTTGTCCCAGGCGATCCAGCGATCCATGCCGGTTTCGCCCGGCGTGTAGCCTTGGGTGAATTCCGCCGACCAGATGCCGAAGCTTTTCTCCAGCCTGAGCGAGAGAAGCGCGTTGAAGCCGATCTCGCGGATGCCGTGATCCGCCCCCGCCTCCAGCAGCGCGCGGCGTAGAGTGATATGGTCGCCGTAGCGGCAGTTGATCTCGTATCCGAGCTCTCCGCAGACGCTCATCCGCGCGACGCGGGCGCGGATCATGCCGATGTCGAACTCGCCCACGCCCATGAAGGGCAGGGCGGCGATGTCGCCCTCGGTCAGGCGTTCGATGACCGCTCGCGAATTGGGACCGGAGAGCGAGAAACCGCAGACCTCTTCGCCGAGGTCGCGCACCGCGACGCCCTCCTCGAGGTGGTCGTCGAACCAGCGCATGTGCCAGGCCCGCAGGTAGTAGGAGCCCATGATCCAGAACGTCCCGTCGCCCCAGTTGAAGACCGTCAGGTCGCCTTTTAGCCGGCCATTGGGGGCCAGCATCGGGGCCAGTTTCGCGCGGCCCGGTTTAGGCAGGTTCGAGGCCATGAGCTTGTCGAGCCACGCCTCGGCCCGCGGGCCCGAAACCTCGTAGCGCGAGAAGGCGGAGATATCGAGAAGGCCCACGGCCTCGCGCACGGCGCGGCATTCCTCGGCGACGATGGGATGCGCGTTCGAGCGCTTCAGCGTCGGCGTCTCGGTGAACCCCTCGGGCGCGAAGTAGAGCGGCACCTCCATGTCCCAGCTGGTGCCCCAGACGGCCCCCGCCGCGTCCATGTCGCTGTAGGCGGGCGCGCGTTTCAGGGGGCGGCCCGCGGGCAGCTGCTCGTTCGGGTAGGTCATCACGAAACGGCGGGAATAGAACTGGCCCGTCGTCTCCTTGATATACTGCTTGTTCTCGGCCCAAGCCCCGTAGCGCGCCACGTCCATGCACCAGGCGTCCGCCTCGGGCTCGCCATGGATCATCCACTCGGCCAGCGTCTTGCCCACGCCGCCGCCCTGCAGGAAGCCCGCCATCACGGCGCAGGCCGACCAGTAGCCGCGCTTGCCCGGCACGGGCCCGACCAGCGGGTTGCCGTCGGGCGAAAAGGTGAAGGCGCCGTTCACCCATGTCTTGATCCCGGCGTGTTCGGCAGCCGGGTAGCGCGAGAAGCCCAGCACCAGCTCGTTCTCGATCCGGTCGAGGTCCTCGGCGAACAGCTCCATCCCGTAGTTCCACGGGGCGCCGTCCATCGCCCAATGTTCGTGCTGAACCTCGTAGATGCCGATCAGGATGCCCTTCTGGTCCTGCCGCATGTAGGTGAACCCCTCGAGGTCCACGGTCATGGGCATCTCGAAATCGGCCGCTGCCACCTCGGGGATCGTGTCGGTGATCAGGTAATGATGCTTCAAGGGCGAGACCGGCAACTCGACCCCCGCCATGCGCCCCACCTGTTTCGCCCAGAGGCCCGCGGCGTTGACGACGTGTTCACAGGCGATGTCGCCCTTGTCGGTGTGGACGATCCAACCCGCGGCGGTCTGGGTCAGGCGCTCGACCTTCGTGTGTTCGAAGACCTGCGCGCCGCGTTTCTTCGCGGCACCGGCATAGGCGTGAACGGTGCCGGTGGTGTCCACATACCCCTCACGGTCGGCCCACATCGCGCCGAGGATGCCATCGGTCGACATGATCGGGCAGCGCTCCTGCGCCTGCTGCGGTGTCAGCAGCTCGCAATCCTCGATCCCGATGGACTGGAACACGCGATAGGCCGATTGCAGCCATTCCCACCGCTCGGGCGTGCCCGCAAGCGTCAGCCCGCCGGTCATGTGCAGCCCGATGTTCTGGCCCGACTCGGCCTCGATCTCGGACAGAAGGTCGATCGTGTAGGCCTGAAGGGCTGCCATGTTGGGGTCGGCGTTCAGCGCGTGGATGCCGCCCGCCGCGTGCCAGCTGGACCCCGCAGTCAGCACCGAGCGTTCCAGCAGGCAGACATCGGACCAGCCGAATTTCGCCAGGTGATAGAGCACCGAACAGCCGACGACGCCGCCGCCGATGACCACGACGCGATAGTGGGATTTCATGGTCTGACCCTCCGCAGAGACCGCAACTGAGGGCAGGCTAATCCAGTCTGGACAGAGCTGTCTAGACATCTCTGTCCAGTCCCTTTCGCCCTTGTGCAGCGGCGGGGACGGAGGGGGTTATCCCGCGCGGCGGCCCATCGAGAAAAGCCCCGTCAGCGCGAATGCGGTCGCAGCGACGCAGACGATCGAGGGGCCGGCGGGCGTGTCGAAGACATAGGCGGCGCGCAGCCCTATAAGGGCCGAGGCCGCGCCGATCCCCGCCGCAATCAACGCCATGGCCTCGGGTGTTCGCGCCAAGGGGCGGGCGGCGGCTGCGGGCACGATCAGCATGGCCGCGATCAACAGGACGCCGACGACCTTGATCGCCACCGCCACCGTGATCGCCAGCGCCAGCGTCAGGATCAGCTGCTCGTGGCGCGGGTTGATGCCCGCCGCATGGGCCATGTCAGGGCTGAGCGTGGCGGTCAAAAGGCGCGACCAGCGCCAGCCGATCAGCCCGATGACCACCGCCGCGCCGCCCCAGATCACGCCCAGGTCGCCCCGCGAGACGGCGAGGATGTCGCCAAAAAGATAGGCCATCAGGTCGATGCGGATGCCCGACAGGAAGGACACGGCCACAAGGCCGAAGGCCAGCGCCGAATGCGCCAGAACGCCCAGGAGCGTGTCCATCGCGTAGCCCCGCCCCGACAGCGCGCTGACCGTCATCGCCATGGCCAGCGCCACCGCCATCGCGCCCGCGAAGATCGACACCTCGAGCGCGAGCGCCAGCGCCACGCCAAGGATCGCGGCATGGGCCGTCGCGTCGCCGAAATAGGCCATGCGCCGCCAGACCACGAAACTGCCAAGGGGGGCGGCGGCAAAGGCCACGCCGATGCCCGCCAGCGTGGCGCGGGTCATGAAATCGTCCAGCATCACTCGGCCGCCTCGGTCTTGTGGTCATGCGCGTGGTCATGCCCGTGCCCGTGGTCATGCGCATGGTCATGCGCATGGTCATGCTCGTGCCGGTAGAGCGCCAGCGCCCCGCCCGTTCCGGTGCCGAAGAGCGCGCGGTATTCCGGGGCGGAGGACACGATCTCGGGCGTCCCTTCGCAGCACACATGGCCGTTCAGGCAGATCACCCGGTCGGATGCGCTCATCACCACGTGCAGCTCGTGGCTGATCATCAGCACGGCGCAGCCGGTCTCGCGGCGCACCTCCTCGATCCGGCGGTAGAAGGCGGCCGAGCCGGGCTGGTCAAGGCCCTGCGTCGCCTCGTCGAGCAGCAGGATATCGGGCCGGTGGATCAGCGCGTGGGCGAGAAGCACGCGCTGGAACTGCCCGCCCGAAAGCGCCGACATCTGCTGCGCCGACAGGTCGGGCACGCCCGCCTGCTCGAGTGCGCGCGCGCAATCGACGCGGGTGATCCCGCCCGGCAGGCGCAGGAAGCGCTCGACCGTGATCGGCAGGGTGGGGTCGATGTGCAGCTTCTGCGGCACGTAGCCCAGGCGCAGCCCCGGCTTGCGCGTCACGCGGCCCGCCGCCGGTTCCACGGCACCGATGATCGCGCGCAGAAGGCTTGTCTTGCCCGAGCCGTTGGGGCCGACCACCGTGACGATCTCGCCTGGCTCGATCGCCATGTCCACATGCGCCAGCGCCATGTGCCCGCCGTAGCGGACGCTGAGGTTCTCGACGGTGATCAGGCTCATGTCCCGGCCTTTTCCGCGCAGGCGGGGCAAAGCCCCTCGGCCTCGACCACGGTGCGCTCGATGGTGAAGCCGACGGCGCGCGCGGCCTCGCCCAGGGCGCCGCGGGCGGGGGTCGCCTGTGCCTCGGCCACCGCCGAGCATTCGCGGCAGATCATGAAGGCGGGCGAATGCGTCGCGCCGGGATGGGCGCAGGCGATGAAGGCGTTCAGCCGCTCGATCCGGTGCGCAAAGCCGTGGGCCACAAGGAACTCCAGCGCGCGGTAGGCGACGGGCGGCTGCGAGCCGAAGCCGCCTTCGCGCAGGCGGTCCAGCACCTCGTAAGCGCCGAGCGCGCGGTGTTCCTTGAGCAGGCACTCCAGCGCCGCGCGCCGCACCGGCGTGAACCGCAGCCCCTCGGCCGTGCAGCGCGCTTCGGCCTCGGTCAGCGCGCTGGTGACGCAATGGGCGTGGTCGTGGCTGGCGAAGCCGACCGGATCGGTGCCGGGCGCGTCGGGACGCGGGTGTGGACTTGTCATGTTATTTCATATCATGTATCGGACCGTCACTGTTATAAAATCACATGGAGTTGGGAATGTCCAGAAAGCCCCTGACGCTCGCCGCCGCGACCGCGCTGATCGCCTCGCCTGCCTGGGCCGAGGTGCCGCGGGTGGCGGTCGACATCGCGCCGGTTCACTCGCTCGTCGCGCGGGTGATGGAGGGGGTGGGCACGCCCGACCTGATCGTGGCCCCGGGTGCCAGCCCGCATGAATACAGCCTGCGCCCCTCCGAGGCCTCGGCCCTGCAGGAGGCCGACATCGTGGTCTGGATGGGTGCGGACCTGACGCCTTGGATGGAGGGCGCCGTCGAGACGCTGGCGGGCGACGCAACGGTGCTGACGCTGCTGGAGAGCGAGGGCACGACCCTGCTCGACTTCCGCGAAGGCGCGCTTTTCGAGGCGCATGTTCATGGCGAGGGGGAGGATGACGACCACGGGCACGACGACCACGGGCACGACGACCACGGGCACGACGACCACGGGCATGACGACCATGGCCACGACGAGCATGGCCATGATGAGCATGCCCATGACGAACATGACCACGACCACGAAGAGCATGCCCATGAAGACCATGACGACGCGCATGGTCACGACGATCACGGCCACGCCCATGGCGAGCATGACCCCCACGCCTGGCTTTCGCCCGACAACGCAGGCCTTTGGCTGAACACTATCGCGGGCGCGCTGTCGGCGGCGGACCCCGACAACGCCGGTGCCTATTTCGCCAATGCCGCCGCGGGCCGGGCTGAACTGGAGGCGCTGTCGGCGGAGGTCGACGCGATGCTCGCGCCCGTCCGTGGGCAGGGCTTCATCGTCTTCCACGACGCCTACCAGTATTTCGAAGCCAGCTTCGATCTGCCCGCCTCGGGCGCGATCTCGGTCTCGGACGCGTCGGACCCCAGCCCCGCGCGCATCGCCGAGATCCAGGCCCGCGTGGCCGACCAGGGCGTCGCCTGCGTTCTGTCGGAGCCGCAGTTCGACCCCGGCATCGTCGCCGCCGTGATGGAGGGGGCCGCTGCGCGCACCGCGGTGCTCGACCCGCTTGGCTCGACGCTGGAACCGGGCCCCGCGCTTTACCCTCAGGTCATCCGTGGGCTGGCCGAGGTCCTGGCGGACTGTCTGTCCGAGGGTTAAGGGGCCTTCGGCGTTTCGGGCGGCGGGGTCACGTCCTTGCCGTCCGGAGGGTCGTCGTAGATCGACCAGCCATAGGTCCCGCCGCTCGGCGGCAGATCCTCGCCCTTCAGGTTCCGCGCCATGTATGCCTTGGCGATGAAATTCGCCGTGATCGGCGCGGTCAGGAACAGGAAGAGCGAGATCAGCAGCTCGTGGATCGAGAGTTGTCCTTTCTCGGCGTAGAAATAGATCATCGAGGCGATCAGAACGCCGCCCACGCCCAGCGTCGTGGCCTTGGTCGGCGCATGGAGCCGCTGCAGCGTATCCTTCAGTTTCACCAGCCCGTAAGAGCCGACGAAGCCGAAGATGCCGCTCATCACGAGCGCCAGCGAGATCAGGATTTCCGCGGTCTGGCTCATGTGTCTTTTCCCCTCACTCGATGATGTCGCCGCGCAGCAGGAAGCGGCAATAGGCGACGGTCGAGACGAAACCGACCATCGCGATCAGCATCGCGGCCTCGAAATAGACCGCCGTGCCGCGCCAGATGCCGTAGAGCACCAGAAGCGCGATGACGTTGATCACCATCGTGTCGAGCGCGAGGATGCGGTCGGCCGAGCTTGGCCCCAGCGCGATGCGCCACAGGTCGAGGATCAGCGCCACCCCGTAGCAGATCGCGGCGAAGAGAAGGGCGTATTCGATCATGGAAAGATCTCCTTCAGACGCGCCTCGTAGCGCTGCTTGATCTCGTCGCGGACGGCGTCGGGGTCGTCGGCATGCAGGCAATGGACAAGGATTGACCGCCCATCGGCCGAGAGCGTGGCCGATACCGTGCCGGGCGTCATGGTGATGGTGCCCGCAAGCACGGTGATGGCTTCCGCCGAATGCAGCTCGATCGGGACGGGGATCCAGTGCGAGCGGATCGTCTGCTCGCGCTTGAACAGGATGATCATCGCCACCTGCACATTGGCCACGACGATGTCCCAGAGCACGATCAGCCCGTATTCGATGATCTTCAGGGGCTTTGCTATGCGTGGCCGGTCGGGCCAATACGCCTTGGTCAGCATCGGGATGGCCAGGCCGAAACCCGTGCCGAGGATCAGGTTGCCCAGCGTGAAGGTATTCACCAGCCCCAGCCAGACAAGGATCAGGGTCAGGCTCAGAAGCGGGTGGGGGATCAGGCGCATCAGCATGGTCTCAACCCTCCTGCTCGGGCGTCAGAACGGCGGTGACATAGCCCGTGCGGTCGTAGAGCTGCGCCGCGGTGTCCTGCAGGTAGGATGAGAGCGGCCCGGCGAAGGCGGCGAGCAGCGCCAGCACGGCAAGCCCCGCCATGGCCGGTGCGACCTCGAGCGGTCCGGCCGCGGCAGGGGCAGGGGCTGGGGCCTCGGTTTCGGGGTCGGGCGTCGCCGTCGATTTCCAGAACAGCGCGCTGCCCGCGCGGGCGAAACCCACGATGGTGACAAGCGAGCCCGCCAGCACCGCCGACCAGGCCCAGCCGATGGTACCGGGGTCGCGCAGCGCGTCGAGAACCAGCAGCTTGCCAAGGAACCCCGAAAGCGGCGGCATCCCCGCCATGCCGATGGCCGCCGCAAAGAAGAGCGCCGCGAACAGGCCGTTCTGTACGGTGGGCGGGCGCGCCTGCAAAGTGTCGCCCGCCGCGCGTCGTGTCACGACAAGGTCGGCCACGAGGAAGAGGCAGGCCGCGGCGAAGGTCGAATGGACGAGGTAGTAAAGCCCCGCCGAGGTCGCCTCGGGCGTGAAGGCCGCGAGCGCGATCAGCAGCGTGCCCATGGAGCCCAGCACCGAGAAGGCGATGAGCGGCATCAGCCGCCGCGCGCCCAGCACGCCGAAGGCTCCGATGGCGATGGTGACGATTGCGGCGGGGAAGAGCCAGGTCGCGGCAAGGTCCTCGGTCCCCTCGATGCCGGGGCCGAAAGACACGGTATGCACCCGCAGGATCGCGTAGGCGCCCACCTTGGTCATGATGGCAAAGAGGGCGGCGACAGGCGCGGGCGCGTTGGCATAGGTGCCCGGCAGCCAGAACTGCACCGGGAAAAGCGCTGCCTTCACCGCGAAGACGATCATCAGAAGCATCGCGGCGACGCGGACGAGGGCCGCTTCCTCAGGCGGGATCGTGGGGATCACGCGGGCGAGGTCGGCGATGTTCAGCGTGCCGGTCGAGGCATAGAGCGTGCCGAGCGCGAAGAGGAAGAGCGTCGAGCCCGCAAGGTTCATCACCACGTATTGCAGCCCCGCCTGCATCCGCGCGCGCCCGCCCGAATGGATCATCAACCCGTAGGAGGCGATGAGCAGAACCTCGAAGAAGACGAACAGGTTGAACACGTCCCCGGTCAGAAAGGCGCCGCAGATGCCCATCAGCTGGAACTGGAAGAGCGCGTGGAAATGCTTGCCCCGCGCGTCCCAGCCGGTGGCGATGGCATGGATAAGCACCATCAGCGCCAGCGTGGCGGTCAAGAGCACCATCAGCGCCGAAAGCCGGTCGAGCACCAGCACGATCCCGAAGGGCGCGGGCCAGTCACCCAGCCGGTAGACATGCGTGGCCCCGTCCGCGGCCATGCCGAAAAGCCCCAGCGCCACCGCCAGCAGCGCGACGGTCCCCGCGACCGAGGCCGTGCGCGCCAGCACGATGTCGTGCCGCATCAGGAAGCCGATCAGCGGCGCCAGCATCGCGGGCAGGACGACGGGCAGGATGATCCAGTGCATCAGGCGTCCTCCCCCTCGTGCGTGTCATCGAGGTCGATCTTGTCGGTATCTGCCTCGAGGTAGGAGGCAAGCCCGATCATCACCAGCACCGCCGTCATCCCGAAGGAGATCACGATCGCCGTCAGGACAAGCGCCTGCGGCAGGGGGTCGGTGTAGCTCGCCTCGCCGTAGCGCGACAGGATCGGCGACTGGTCGATGGCCAGTCGCCCGCTGGCAAACAGGAACACGTTCACCGCGTAGGACAGAAGTGCCAGGCCAAGGATGACGGGGAAGGTCCTGAGCCGCAGCAGCAGGTAGACCCCGCCCGCCGTCAGAACGCCCACCGCGCTTGCGACGATGATCTCCATCTCAGCGCCCCTCCGTCGCGGTATCGTCGGCGACATGCGCGCCGGGGTCGTAGTCCATCGGTCCCTCGTTCACCGTCTCGCCCGCGAAGCGCGCGATCCGGCTGAGGCTGTAGAGCATCAGCATCACCGCGCCCAGCACGGTCAGGAAGACGCCAAGGTCGAAGAGCATGGCGGTGGCCAGCTCGAACTCCTCGATCGGGGGCAGGTGGACGTAGGTGTAGGCGCTGGTCAGGAAGGGTTGCCCCGCCAGCCACGCCCCCGCGCCCGTCAGCCCGGCGATGACGACGCCGAGGCCGATCATCGTGTGATACTCGATGCGCTTTCTCTCCTGCGTCCAGGCGAAGCCGCTCGCCATGTATTGCATCAAGAGCGCGATGGCGACGACCAGCCCCGCCACGAAGCCGCCGCCCGGCTGGTTGTGGCCACGCAGGAAGATGTAGGCGCCCACCACCAGCGCGATGGGCATCAGCACACGGGTGACGACCACCATCATCAGCGGGTGCCGGTCGCGCGAACGGTCCTGCGAATAGTCCATGTTCTTCAGCCGCCGCGCGGCGGGCCCGTCCAGCAGCGCATGCATCAGCGCGTAGATCAGGAAGCCTGCGATCCCCAGCACGATGATCTCGCCATAGGTGTCGTAGCCGCGGAAATCGACGAGGATGACGTTGACGACATTGGTGCCGCCGCCGCCCTCGTAGCTGTTGGCGATGTGATAGCCCGAGATCGTCTCGATATCGCGGCGCAGGAAGGCCCAGGCAAGCCCGCCAACGCCCGCCCCCGCCGTCAAGGCAATGGCCCCGTCGCGCAGTTTCAGGCCGATGGGGCTTTCCTTGGGCGTTTCCTTGGGCAGGAAATGCAGCGCGAGGAGCAACAGCATGATGGTGACGGTCTCGACCGAGATCTGAGTGAGTGCCAGGTCGGGTGCCGAGAGGTAGACGAACCCCGCCGAGATCGACAGGCCGATGATCCCGATCAGCACCAGCGCGCGGAAGCGGTTGTGGTGCATGGTGACGACAGCCACCGTGGCCACGATCAGCATCACCCAGCCCACCGCGATGACGGGCGGCACCACCAGCAAATCGCGCGTTGGCGCGGACAGGCCCGAGCCGCGATAGGCGACATAGCCGAGCGTCACCGAAGCGACCGTGAAGATGGCGAGGTAGCGCGAGATCGCGCCGGTATGCGCGCCCTCGGTCACGGTCCGCGACAGCGCCACGGCGCCCGCGATCAGCCGGTCGAAGATCGCCTTGGCCTCCGGGCGGGGGGCCTTGATCCAGGCCGCGTCCAGCGGGCGGTGGATCGTCAGCAGAACCGCGCCGCCGGCGACCGCGATGATCGACATGAAGAGCGCGGGCGTGACGCCGTGCCAGATGTAGAGATGCGGGTGCAGGTCCGCGCCCGTGACGGCATTGGCCGCCGCGGTCACGATCCCCTCGGCAAGGAAGGGGGCGACACCGATGATCACGACGAGCGTCGCCAGCAGCGCGGGCGCGGCCCACATGCCGAAGGGCGGATCATGGGGCTTGTGCGGGTAGTCGTCGCGCACCGGGCCCATGAAGACGTGGAAGACGAAGCGCAGCGAATAGGCCACCGACAGAAGCGCGCCGATGGTGGCCATCACGGGCACGGCGTAAGGACTGCCGAACCAGTCGGTGTGCGACGCCTCCTCCAGCATCATCTCCTTCGAGATGAACCCGTTCAGCAGCGGGATGCCCGCCATCGACAGCGCCGCGACCGTGCCGATCACGAAGGTCACCGGCATCAGGTGGCGCAGGCCGCCCAGCCGCTTGATGTCGCGGGTAT